>JAFTVY010000065.1 GCA_017465545.1 Ruminiclostridium sp. | reverse complement strand
GTACCAGCATGGCTTCTTCTATAAGCTCCTGGGGGTTGTTGTGATCTCCGATTATCTCTTCCAGCTCGTCGAATATATTTTCTGCCTTGTGCCGTCCGGCTTTTCTGAGAAGGTTTAACGCAGTATTTCTTGCGATAGCACAGATATACGCACATAAAGACGCAGGCTTTGCAGGGGGAATGGAATTCCAGGTGTTTAAATAGGTAGTGTTTTCGCACTCTTCCGTATCCTCGTCATTCCGGAGTATCCCGTAGGAGACCTTTCTCACAAGCCTTCCGTATTTGTCTTTGGTTTCGGTTATGGCACTTTCATTGCGCTCGTTATATAGTAAAATTATTCTGCTGTCTTCCATATTCTTGCCCCCTTCACCCCATAAGACACACAAAAAACGATTTTCTTACATAAATTTAAAAATTTTTTAGATGTATCTATTATAGCATAATAAAGGGCAAAAAGAAAGGTCAGGGCTTCCTGACCTTTCTTGTTACTATTTACTTTTTCCGAATGCATTTTCCCAGTCACATTCTCTTGGGAATTTAAGCACACCGTCAACCTTAGTAAGCGGAACGATATGCACAGAATATATATCCTTCGTAAATCCTGGGCAGTTTTGTCTGATTACCGCCATTTTTATTTCTCCGTCAAGCTCTACTGCAACAGCGGAGCTATAGACACATCTTATTTCTCCAAAAGAAGTGTATTGAAGAACGGGTGCATTATAAAGCGTTGACGTCAGTCCCGGCGTTCTGCCCTTCACATAAAAACCATCATCCTCAAACTTAAAAGCTTCAAATTTAGTGAGAAAATCTTCGTAGGTGGTTATATCGCTGAATACGTCCTTCTGTATTTCGTACAGCTCCTCCATTGAGGAGAAAAGCTGGGGCGGTTTTTTGGATAAAAACCAGTCTTCTCTATTTTCCGAAGGAACTCCCCCATAAATAAGTTCATTGCCAATCCCAACAGAAGCATTATAAAGCTGAATTTCTAAATCGCCTATGGTTTTACCAATATAGCTTACTCTTTCTTGTATGCTTTCGTCACTTATCAGCTTGTCACCGAATACACGCTTATATATAAGCTGTATTTCGTCTTCGGTAATTTCTCTCCATTCCTGACCGTAATACAGCTCAAAGGTGGCTATAGCGCCATCGTTGTTGCGGTCGGTCTGGGTGATGCTGTCATTCACCTTGTTCTTATCAAAATAGTAGAACTCCGATTCGTATTTTATTTTACTGTATTGTACAAACCATTCCGCTACTGAATCGTCACACTTTTCTATTCTGTATCTGTTTTCAGACTTTTTCAGAATTACCTGACCTTCATCTATAAGATCTTCTTCTGTTCCCCATTCCTCTTTGTAGCCTATAGAAACGAAATTAAGAATAAGGGTGTTTTCATCGGGTTTTTCGTAAGAATTCAGGATAAGCTCTGACTGTCCAAGTCCATAACCTCTTCCGCCACCGTTTGATTTTATGTACCATTCATCCTGATAGATGAATAAATGATTATTTCTGATGTGGTATTCAATAAAGCTTTCCGCCATATTCTCGGTTATCATACTGCGTAATTCTTTTATCCAGCTTTCCTTCGCTTTGCAGAAGTCGTAGTGAGTCTGCTCGCCCTCAGGTGAGGAGATTACCTCATTCGTACCTTTATCAACGTATATTCCGTCTTTTCGGTACACAATGCTGTAATTCCAGTCCTTGCCCGGCTTGAAGCTTACGTTGAATATGAAATCGCCATAGTCATAGAGGAGCTTTAGTATCTGCTCGTTTTCCGTAAGCTCTTCTGTGGGTTGTGCTACAACCTCTACAACGTATCTGTCATCGGGAGCGTCCTTGTCAGCTTCTGTATTTACTTCGCTGTCCCAATCGATAACTATCTGCGTACCGTCCCAGGACAACATGCCTGTGCTTAAGGCTTCATGCTTACACCACTCTGTTTCCTTTACACAAAGCTTACCGTTCCTGATAAACAGATAGTAATCGTGGTGCGATCTGTCTGAAATTTCATAAATCAGCTTCCTTGTGGTGCAGTCTATAATTAAAATACGCCAGTCAACTATACCGCTACCCAAAGGCATGACAATGCATAATTCCGGCTTGCCGTCACCGGTCAGATCGCTCAGATAAATGCTTTCGCAATAATATCCATATTCGCCTGTCGGATATTCACCGTTGATATAGATTACACCATCCTCACGTTCTATCAATGCATTATCAAGCTCAGGGATGATAGCTGAAATATAAGGGCTACCTTTGACATCGTCAGGGTGATATAAATCCCAGATTCTTGTGGCTGTCGGCACGATTTCCGCATCCGGTGCGGATTCGTCCCATGAGGAAGAATTCGAATCGGTGGAATCCGACGAGGTATCTTCATCAGGTTCTGAGTCCCAGCAGACCGAGATTTCAAAACCGTCATAAGAGAGTACGCCTGTGCGCTTCGTTTCTTCCTTTGCGGCTATAGTTTCTTTTACACGTAGCTTGCCGTTTTTAACGTACAGATAATAGTTATTAAGATATTGTTTATCTGTAACAAACTCATCAGATTCTTCATCGGGGAATATGTGAACAGTTTTACCCTTGATATAATCTACAACCGCAATAGCCTTACCTATATCGCTGTTTCTGCTACTGTATCCGATGCACAGTTCAGGATAGCTGTCGCCGTTCAGATCGCTTAAATAGAAGCTATCGCAATTTGTATAGGAATCTCCCATAAGATATTCATCGTCAATATATACTTTGTTATTGAGTCTGTTTTCAATCACGGCATTATTAAGCTCAGTAACCTTAACAGAAAAATACGGATTGCGATCGGCATCGTCAGGGTGATATAAATCCCAGATCCTTTCGACCGCAGAATAGTCTTCCGTATCGGACTCCAGCGGTTGTACCCCGATACCACCATTTAAAAGCATAACCGATACCAACGTTACAACGCCTATAAGAGCAACTATACAAGCGGCAACAACGAATATAAAGCGGTTACTCTTTTTCTGCTCCTCTACCACTATAAGCTCGTCGGAGTCGGTATCTGAAAGGGAACTTTTATAAAGCGTCTGCGCCATTTCGGCAATATGCTCTTCGCTTACGTTGTTAAGAGAATTATCCCATAAATTCTTTTTCTTATCGTTCATGGTGGCCTCCTTACACTTCTATTCCGTTTTCCGAAAGATAGGCACGAAGTCCCTCTCTCGTTCTCATAAGCTGGGCTCTGACTGCATTTTCAGATAAGCCGAAGCAGTCGCCTATTGCCTTCATGGACATATTGCAGTAGTATCTCATTAAAAATATCTGTCTGTTGCGGCTTTTTATCGAGGACAGATAGCTATCTATAAAGGTGGTCAGCATACGGTCCTCGAGTACGCCCTGCGGGTCGCTGTTGTCCCCGATTATTTCTTCAAGCTCATCGTATATATTTTCCACTCTGTGACGGGAAAGCTTTCGGAGAAGATCTATAGCTGTGTTTCTTGCTATCTTACAGATGAAGGCGCATAAGGATTTCGGCACAGACGGGGGAATAGCATTCCATGTGCTTAAATAAGTAGTGTTTTCGCACTCTTCCGTGTCTTCATCGTTCCTTAATATCTCGTAGGAAACCTTTCTCACAAGCTTTCCGTATTTGTCTTTGGTTTCGGTTATGGCGTTTTCGTTACGTTCATTGTATAGTGAAATTATTCTGTTATCTTCCATATTCTCGCCCCCTTCACCCTATAAGACGGATATTTTTTAAATTCGTTACGGAATTTCTATCTTTTTATTTATCATATCACATCAGGTATTTTTCGTCAATAAAAGGTGTGATGGTAAAAAAACTCAAAATATATAAAATACCCTTGAATTTTATGCTTTAAAGTGATATAATGATAGAAGCGTTTAAAAAAACAGAAAGGAAATGATAAAGATGTTCTTTCAGAAGGATATAGAAACAATGCCCAGAGAGGAGTTACAAAAGCTCCAGCTGGAAAAACTGAAATACATAGCTAAATACTGCTACGATAACGTGGCTTTATATAAGCGCAAGTTTGACGAGGCAGGCTTTGATCCCGCAAAGATAAAGACCTTATCCGATATTCAGTATATCCCCTATACCACAAAGGCGGATTTCAGGGATAATTACCCCTTTGGTATGTTTGCAGTACCCGTAAAGGAGGTAGTAAGACTTCACGCTTCATCAGGTACTACGGGCAAGCCCACGGTAGTAGGCTATACAAAGAACGATCTTGATATGTGGTCTGACTGTATGGCAAGACTTGTTGTAGCCGCAGGTGCAAGCGACGAGGATATTGTACAGATTTCCTTCGGCTACGGACTTTTTACAGGTGCGTTAGGTCTTCATTACGGTCTTGAAAAGATTGGCGCAACCGTTGTACCCTGCTCATCAGGTAACACAGAAAAACAGGTTATGCTGATGAAGGACTTCGGCACGACCGCCCTTGTTTCAACTCCCTCCTATGCCCTTCGTATCGGTGAGGTAGCTCAGGAAATGGGCGTATCAAGAGATGAATTAAAGCTCAGACTCGGTCTGTTCGGTTCTGAAGGCTGTACCGCAGAAATGAGAAAGCAGGTTGAAGATTACCTCGGCGTTATGGCAACCGACAACTACGGTATGAGCGAGCTTATCGGCCCCGGTGTATCAGGCGAATGTACCTACAGAAACGGTATGCACTTCAACGAAGACCACTTCTTACCCGAAATTATCAATCCCGAAACGGGCGAGGTTCTCCCCGAGGGCGAAAAGGGTGAGCTTGTTATCACCACACTTTCAAAGGAAGCGTTACCCGTTCTGCGCTACAGAACAAAGGATATTACCTCCCTTACTTACGAAAAGTGCGAATGCGGAAGAACACATTGCCGTATGGCAAAGCCCACGGGCAGAAGCGACGATATGCTCAAGATCCGTGGCGTAAACGTGTTCCCTTCACAGATAGAAAGCGTTATCATGAACATTCCCCAGGTTGCTCCCCACTATCAGCTTGTAGTAACAAGAGCAGGCACCAGCGACAGACTGGAAGTAAAGTGCGAGCTTGTGGATGCGGCTGTACTTGAGAGTCTTGCGGCTTTATCAAATCTGCAGAAGACTATCCACCACAATTTACAGACAGTCCTCGGTATTGATACAAAGGTAACACTTGTAGAGCCCAAGAGTCTTGAAAGATTCCAGGGTAAGGCAAAGAGAGTAATTGACCTGAGAAATCAATAATATATAAGGCAATCAAACCGCCACTAATAAAGAAAACCCGTGAAGCAGTTCACGGGTTCAGACTGAAGACAAACTCACGCACCGCAAAAATGCGTGAAATTTTGTACTTATCTTGCGAGCATATAAAAACGTTGATACAAAAGTTTAGGGAAGCCGAAACGGCTTCCCTAAAGCATTTTTGCTTACTTCGTCACCTGACGCCTACCGTACCATCGTACGCCGACGACGTCAGTTTCCTCGTCTGCGTGTGTTTTTCATCGTCTGACAGTGTGTAGACAAATGACTTTGTCTACACACTGAACCCGTGAAGCAATTCACGGGTTTTTTGTATCAGAAATTTTCTACAGCGTCCTTTATATTCTTTATTGCAAGGGCGTCGTTGGGATAATAGCGCAGTAGATCCAGCTCATAGATAAGAGAATAAAGAGCCAGTCTTTTATCCATATCGGGATAGTCGAACAGAGCGGGAGCGTATTTTTTCAGTAGCTCCATAAGGGTAGCACCGTCACGGACGTTTTCCTCGTTCTTGTCCCACAGCGGGCTTGTTCCCATACGATAAAGAGTATCCAGTATGTAATCCTTGGGTGCGGCACAAAGAGTCTCATAGTCCAGTAGCCATATCTTGCCGTTGCTGTCCGCCAAAAGATTGTCAAATCTTAAATCGGTGTAACAAAGCCCGTATTCGTGCTTTTCGAGTATCTGCCAGTATTCCTCGGTAAATTCCCTTACCGAAAGAGAAAGTCCGTGGGGAATCCTATTCTGAGCGTCAAGCTCGGTACAAAGTAGCATTATTCGGTTTTTTATATGCTTTTCCCATAGGTCGGGGATAGGGAACAGATGCTCTGCACCTTCATATCCACGGCTTGTTATATCGGTGATTATTTCTGCAATCTGCCTTGCATAGTCCTCTCTTACTTCATTCGACAGCTTGTGCCAGTTGCGGTAGATGGAGTTTCCGTAGATGCGCTCCAGTATTATGTAATCATCACCATAATCTATCATAGCAGGGGCATAGCTTGGCGCCGCCTTGTAATAGAACCATACCTCTTTTTCAAAGCCGTCGTTGTTCGTTCCGTATATCTTTATTGCATATTTTTCGGTAAGCCATACGTCACTTAAATAGCTGACGGAGGATTTACGAAGCTCGCTGTAGTTGAGCCTGTGCTTTGATAAAATTTCCTGCGGAGTCATAATACACCTGCCTTATAAGTCACTAATTTTAGTTTATAGTATTTTTAGGAAAATGTCAATATTAAAGCTGTGTTTTTCTTGCAATAACGCCCTTTTTGTGTTATGATATAGGTATATTATTCCTGATAACACCGAAAGGACAGCAGATATGGAAAACAGAGTTTTAATAGGCGGAAATATGTTAAAGCAGATGAACTTCTCCCTACAGCAGAATTTCATCCCTCTTTTCAGAAATCTGATACTTACGAATAAAACGGGGGAGACCTTAGAAAACGTCACGCTCCGTATGAGCTTTGATCCTGCCTTCGCTTCAGACTATGAGACCTTTATCACGTCGATGGCTCCCGAAAAGCCGCTTGAAATAAAGCCGGTAAAGATTGCGGTATCACCCGAATTCTTATATACCATGACCGAAAAGACGGTGGCTAATATCACTATAGAGGTATTTTCTGCCGACGGGCTTTTAGCAAAGGAAACAAGGACTGTAGATATACTCGCCTACGATCAGTGGACGGGTACAGCCTTTATGCCCGAAATGGTATCCGCCTTTGTAACTCCCAATCATCCCGCTGTCAAGGAGGTTATCAGCGACGCAGGTGTGTATATGCACAAGTGGACGAAGGATCCCGCCTTCACAGCCTATATCACACAGAATCCCAGCAACGTAAAAATGCAGATGGCTGCAATATATGCGGCACTTCAGCAGAAGAATATTGCCTATGCAATGCCCCCTGCAAGTTTTGAAGACGCCCAGAGAATAAGACTGCCCGAAAGCGTACTGGCAGAAAAAAGAGGTACCTGCCTTGATCTGGCGGTGCTTTACTGCTCCTGCCTTGAAAACGTGGGACTGAATCCCATTATCATATTTACCGAAGGTCACGCCTTTGCAGGCTGTAGATTAAGCGAGGATACCTTCCCCGACAGCGTTATATACGATTGCTCCGCTATCACCAAAAGAACGGCTGTGGGCATTGACGAATTATGCCTTGTGGAATGCACCGATTTCGTTGCAGGCAAGAGCGTAGATTTTGACGACGCCTCCGCACACGCAAATGCAAATCTTTCAGATGCGGAAAAATTCCAGCACGCTGTTGATATTGCAAGGGCAAGAGGCTGTGGAATCCGTCCCATCCCTACAAGAGTAAAGGAAAACGGCGTATATAAGATAGCGGATTACAGCGAGAGAAAGAAGAGCGAGATAACCTCTGCACCTTCGGAAATAGATATGTCGATACACGCCATAACCGCCCCCGATAACAAGACTGTCACAAAGCAGGACGTGTGGGAGAGAAAGCTCCTTGATTTAAGCCTTCGTAACAGTCTGCTGAATTTCCGTCCCCGTTCTTCAAATATTCAGCTTATGACTACCGATCTTGCACAGCTTGAGGATGAGATTTCAGGCGGCAACGATTTTAAGGTGATGCCTGCGCCCAATGATTTCAATATCAGCGCATCCGAAAATAAGATGTACGAGGTGGAGGACGAAAAGGAGCTTATCGACAGCATCGTAGAGTCCGAATTCAAAAGCCACAGGCTCCGCACCTTTATCGATGCTACCGAGCTTGAAAAGACTCTCAAAAAGCTTCACCGTGAGGCAAAGGTGAGCATTGAGGAAAATGGTGCAAATACTTTATATCTTGCTCTCGGACTGCTCCGCTGGTACGAAACCGACAAGAGCGAAAAGCCAAGATTCGCCCCCGTCGTACTTGTACCTATCGATATAGTTAAAAAGGTGCACGATAAGAGCTATACTATAAGAATCCGTGATGAAGAAACTCTGATGAATATAACGCTTCTTGAAATGTTAAGGCAGAATTTCGGCATCAGTATAAACGGACTAAGTCCGCTCCCTTGTGATGAAAAGGGCGTAAATCTTCCCCTCATCTTCAATACTGTAAGACAGGGCGTAATGGCAAAGAGCCGCTGGGATATAGTAGAATATGCCTTTGTCGGTCAGTTCTCCTTCAGCCGTTTTATTATGTGGAACGACATAAAGAACAGAAGCGAGGATTTAAAGAAAAACAAGGTGGTAGCTTCTCTCATTGACGGAGTTATGAGCTGGAAGGCAGACAGCGAGATGCTGTCCTCAAAGGAGCTTGATGAAAGGCTTTCTCCCTCGGATATGGCTGTACCTATGAGCGTTGACTCTTCACAGCTGGCGGCGGTGCATTTAGCGTCCCAGGGTGAGAGCTTCGTACTGCACGGCCCTCCGGGAACGGGTAAATCCCAGACTATCACCAATATGATAGCAAACGCCCTTTATCAGGGAAAATCCGTACTGTTCATAGCCGAAAAAATGGCGGCGCTTACGGTAGTACAGAAGAGACTTTCAAAGATAGGACTTGCTCCCTTCTGCCTTGAACTGCACTCCAACAAGGCGCAGAAGAGAACGGTTTTAAGTCAGCTTGAAAATACTCTTAATACGGGCAGAATAAAGGAGCCTGAAAAATATGCCGAGGGCGCACAGAGACTGAAGGAGCTTCGCTGTGAGCTGAACGGAGTTATGGACAGCCTACATAAGACACGTAATTACGGTATGTCCGTATATGACGCTATCGTGCTTTATGAAGAAAATAAAGCCTTCAAGGGACTTGTAGACTTCACCTCCGAGCAGATAGCGGCAATGAAGGAAACCGATTTTGAAAGCTATAAGGAGCTTATAATTTCCTCAACCACAGCAATGAGGGAGAACGGAAGCTATACCGATAATCCCTTCAGATATTACGAAAACAGAGAATATTCAATAGAGCTTCGTGAAAAGCTTCTTGCAAAGCTCACCTCATATATAGAAAAGGCAGGCGCAGTAAAGGCGGATATTCCCGTACTTGCCTCCGTTTTAGGTATTGCCATCGACAGCTGTAAAAAGTACACAGCCGCCGCAGATTTATTGGAGGTTACCGTACGTTCACAGCATAAGCTGTCCGCTTTAGCATCCGACAGCGCCTATGACATAAAGCTTTCCGCTCTTAAAAAGCTTGTTGACAGCGGCAAGGCTATGAACGAGCTGAAGGCACAGCTGCTTTCTGATTATGACGAAAAGGTGTTCTCCTATGACAGCGAGACCGCTTCTCTACAGTGGAAGCAGGAGAGCGCAAAATGGTTCCTGCCTAAATTCTTCGGTCAGGGAAAGCTTGTAAAGGCGCTTAAATTATATGCGAAGATCCCCGTTACAAAGAAGAATATCGAGGGCGAATATGAACGCCTCAATAAATATAAGGCTTTAAGAAACGAGATAACCTCTGCTCCTGCAGAGCTTACCTCACTTATGGCAGGTCTCTGGATGTCGGATTCCACCGACTTTACTGTAGCGGAGCAGGCACTTCTTGACAGCGAAAAGCTCCACAGAGCATTGAAAAATCTTGCACTTACACCTGCACAGGAGACTGTTGTAGCGTCATCACTTTTGAACCTTTGTGAAAACGAGCAGATAAAGGGAATAATTGCCCGTGAAGAGGCGTTTGCAACGGCAGTTGAGACGTTGAAGAACGAATGCAGAATTTCTACGGACGAAATGCTCTGGGGCGAAGGCTTTATCGAAAGCTCCATCGGTATTGCATCCGCAATGTGCAACAATATAGGCGAGCTGAAGAGCTGGAGCGATCTGCTTGTTACCCTTGATAACCTTAAGAATGCGGGACTTTCCAACGTGGTATATTCCTATATGAACGGAAAAATAAATCACGAAAATGCCGTAAACGCTTATATCTGCGGTATATGCTATGCAATGTCCATGCTGACGGTAGCTTCTGATAATACTCTTAACAGCTTCTCAGGAGCAAAGGGCGAGGATACCATAAAGAGATATTCCGAGGTCATTTCAGAATTTGAAAAGCTCACCATAAACGAGCTTGTGGCAAAGCTCTCCGCAAAGCTTCCTGCAGTAGGTCAGGGCAACGTCGGTAGTGAGCTTGGCATACTTCAGAAGGCGATAAAGAGCGGCGGCAGAATGATGTCTATAAGAAAGCTCTTTGACAGCATTCCGAATCTCCTGCGCCGTATGTGTCCTTGTATGCTTATGAGCCCTATTTCCGTGGCACAGTATATAGATCCCGCATACCCGAAATTCGATCTTGTAATCTTTGACGAGGCGTCACAGCTTCCCACCTGCGAGGCTGTAGGTGCAATCGCAAGAGGCGAAAACGTGGTAGTAGTAGGAGATCCCAAGCAGTTACCTCCCACCAGCTTTTTCAGTACGAATTCCGTGGATGAGGAAAACTATGAAAAGGAAGATCTTGAAAGCGTACTGGACGACTGTCTTGCTCTGTCGATGCCCCAGAAGCATCTGCTCTGGCATTACCGTTCAAGACACGAAAGTCTTATCGCATACAGTAATGCAAAATATTATGACAACAAGCTTATGACCTTCCCATCCCCTGCGGACAGTATTTCGGAGGTAAGCTGGGTTAAGGTAGAGGGCTTCTACGATAAGGGTAGCAGTAAGCAGAACAGAGCCGAGGCAGAGGCGGTGGTAGCTGAAATAGTACGCCGCATCTCCGATCCCGAGCTTCGTCGTGACAGCGTCGGCGTCGTAACCTTCAGCCTTGTTCAGCAGGTGCTTATAGACGATCTTTTAAATGACGAGTACAGGAAGAATCCTCAGCTTGAAACCTGGGCGAATGAAATGTACGAGCCGATATTCATAAAGAACCTTGAAAACGTTCAGGGTGACGAGCGAGACGTAATTTTATTCTCGGTAGGCTACGGACCTGACAAGCAGGGTAAGGTATCGATGAACTTCGGACCGCTTAACCGTGACGGAGGCTGGCGCAGACTTAACGTTGCCATTACCCGTTCAAGAAAGAAGATGATAGTTTATTCTGTCATCACTCCCGATCAGATAGATATGTCAAGAACCTCCTCCGAAGGTGTTGAAGGTCTGAAGGGCTTCCTTGAATTTGCCGCAAGAGGCAGAAATACCCTTGCTTCAAGACAGAACGAGACGGCAAACGTAACGGGCATAGAGGAGATAATCGCAGACAGACTGCGTAGCGAGGGCTACAGCGCAGAATGTAATATAGGCTATTCCGACTTCAAGGTCGATATTGCGATAGCTGATCCCGATAATCCAGACAATTACATTTTCGGTATTATGGTGGACAGCAAAAAGCATCTTGATAACAGTACCGCCCGTGACAGAGCAATATCCCAGCCGGGCGTACTTAAAGGTCTTGGCTGGAATATGGCAAACGTCTATACTCTTGACTGGCTGGATAACAGCGATAAGGTAATAGAAAAGCTGAAAAAGGAAATCGGGTTTGCCATAAGCCGTAACAGAAGCGGCGAAGAGCCTGCTGAGGAGGAAGCTCCCAAAAAGGCGGAGGAGCTTGTCTTTGAAAAGGCGGAGGTAGTGACCGTTACCGATAAGTGCGAAGCTTATAAGCCCTTTAAGATAAAGGAAGCAGGCACCTCTGAGGATTTCTCAAAGCCTGGCATCGACAAGAAGCTGCAGAAGATAATCTCCGATATTCTTAAAGCAGAAGCACCGGTAAGCTATGACTCGGTATATAAAAAGACTCTTGCCTGCTTTGGTATGACAAGAGGCGGTGCGAGTGTAAAAAAGGCGTTTGAAAACGCATTTGCACAGCTTAATATCCCAGTTACCACGGTGAACGATACTAAATTCTGCTGGCTCAGTCAGGAGCAGGTTATGAATTACAGCGTCTGCCGTATCACAAAGGATGACGGAGAAAAGCGAGGTATGGACGAAATAGCACAGCAGGAGATTGCGAATGCTATAAATATTATTCTTGCAGATCAGATCTCTATGAACAGAGCCGACCTTATAAAGGCTGTTTCAAAGCTCTTCGGCTTTACAAGAACCGGCGACGTTATTGATAAAGCTTGTACCGAAGGTATAAAGTGCGCAAGAGCAAAGGGTTACGTCTTTATCGATGAGGAGACAGGAAGAATAACGACAAAAGAAGGCTGATGTTAATTGAAGAAAGATATGTTCTTTGAAAAAGAAACCGCTGAGTACAAAGAAATATTCAAGGATGAAATTGATAACTTCAGAGAAGCGGTTGATAATGCTCTGAAGAAATGTGTCAGATTTGAATACGTTTCAGGCGGGCTCGAACTTTTAGAGGGATATTACAGTCCGAATTGGGCGCTTGAACATATTGTCGGTGGAATAAAAAGAGGAAGATTGCTAAAAAGCAAGAATCCAAAGGCATACACCTTCAAATACGGTTTTGATGATGATGGCAAAATTATTTTCCGGCACTCGTATTACAAGGAAAATAATACGTATCTGTTGTATAAGTACGTTGATAACGTAGCGTATGCCATTTACGGTGACTGCGATGATGATGGCTCATACGTGATGATTCGTTATTTTGTAAAATCAGTTTTTGATAAAGAAAACCGGATACTTGAATATCTGGAGTATTACATATTAGATGGTGATGTCAGTATGCTTGAAGGCTGGTTATACGACTATCAGGATGATAAAGTAACGGTTACTATGAGACATCAGTTTATAGAATATCTGAAACGTTACAAAAGATATAAAATGCATTCGTATGATGATCCGCACGAATTTATCCTTGATGAAAACGGCAATATGCTGTACTACACGTCGGCAGACGGCAGAAAATTTCCGATGAATCCGAAGGCGCTTTATCCCGGAAAGCCTGAAGAGGTATCGGGAAAACAGCTGTGATTTATTTTCTGAAGTAAGATAACAACTGATAAAAAATCCCCGTTCCTTTCGGAACGGGGATCTGCATTTTATCCGGATGTGGGATTACTGCATATTTTCAATAATATCTCTGTAGGGCTGGAGATAGCCTTCCACTGTACCAAAGTAGGAATCACGGAGAGTTGTATAGGATTCACCTGACTTGAGAGGACCGCCTAAGATACAGCCCTGACCTTCAGCGTCACCTATCTGGAGCATATCTGTAAGCTCTGTGGAGAAGCCGAAGCAGTCATCAAAGAGGAACTTGAATTCTTCGCTCTCAGGATTCTTGAGTTCCATCTTGAGATCGTAAAGTTCTTCAGGCATAGGAACGTGCTTCTTGTTAGGTCTGCGGTCTGCATTACATTCGGGGCACTTTTCAAGCGTCTTGTCGGGTGTGGATACGCCACATTCGGGGCACTTGGGATAGAAGAGTGCATCTGCTGTAGCTTCGTCCTTTGCGGCATCCTGGTTTTCAGGATCGATTTCAGCAAGACGGCAAAGCTCCATGTACTTGAGAGCAGCCTTTACGTTCTGTGCGCCTGCGGGTACAAGGTAACCGAAGGTGTCTGTGTTTGAATAGTAAGCGTCAGCCTTTTCGTCTCTGGGGATGGGAACGAAGTAGATTTCCTTTTCAGGTAATGCCTGCTGAGCGGATGTATAACCCCAGTCAAGACCGAATTCTGCGAAGAGGATCTTGCCATCAGCAAATACTGTTGCAGGATCCATATATTCGGGCTGAACGAGTTCTTCTAAAGCAAGGGACTGTAAGAAGTCCTGGCATCTCTGAACGTTGGCATCCTTCATATTGTTGATAATCTGCTTGTTAGCACCGTCAACGTCGATAAGGGGAGTGCCTGTGGAGATGATGAAGGGCATAGCTACGAAGCCTGTAGGTAAGATACCGTAGTAGTCGTCACCAAGGTCGCACCATTCGATCATGATGTCCTTCCAGGCATCCCAGGTCCATTCGCCATTCTGATAAAGCTCAAAGGGATCTGTTGAAATACCTTCGTCCTCAAGAGCTGTCTTATTGTATAAAAGAACAACACCGGGGTTTACCTGGTAGGGCAGGTAGTAGTGCTTGCCACCGATATTGAAGCTTTCGATTGTGGGCTTAACGCCTGACCATGTGGGAGAATCGAGGTCTACGTAGTTGTCAAGAGGCATATAAAGGTTCTTTGTTACGCCGTGAGGGAATGACATCCATTCGTATCTTACAAGGTCGGGAGAGTCGCCGGATGAAATGAGCTGTGCCAGCTTTTCAAAGTAAACTGCACCTGACTGTGTAGCAATGTATTCTACAGAGTAGCCTGCATCTTCAAACTGGTCAACGATAACCTTGTCATCTGTGTTAAGGTCGTAGTAGCCCAGCCACTTCATAACTGTGCCGTTAGAGGGAGCTTCTGCAAGTCCGCTTCCGCTGTTGTCGCCGCCGTCCTCCTTGGACTCTGTAGAGTTGTCATCTGTTGATGACGTGGACTGGCTTGTTGTTGATGACGTAGTGTCGTTCTTGCTTTCGGAATTGCCTGATGCTTCAGGATCGCCACAGCCTGTTACGGTTGAAACCGCAAGTGCTGTAGTAAGAAGACCGCAAAGTATTCTTTTTTTAAGTTTCATTTAGTACCTCCATTATATTCGTGTGTATTCGTTTACATAATACTGTTTATATTGTAAACCAAAATGAGAACGATTTCAATTCGATATTTTTACAATTTGAAGAGTGAATTTTTGTGCAATTCGCCTATAACTGATAAGATTGTTTTGTTTATATGGCTATAGTACGGTAAAGAGGCGTGCCGCCTCTGGCTGTTCCTGCCTTTTAAAAGACTCTGATTTGCCAAGGCAAGCAAAACGGCAGGGAGTACGTATAATGCTTTATTACACCATATTAAGGCGTGCCGCCTCCGGCTGTTCCTGCCTTTTACAAGATTCTGCATTATAAAAGCAAGCAAAACGGCAGGGAGCACGTATAGTGCTTTATTACACCATATTAAGGCGAGCCGCCTTTGCAAGGAATAATTAATCCCACCGTTTTTAGCGGTGGGATCAAAAATCTACGTGGTGATAATCAACCTGTCAGGGCTTCAGAATAGTAGGATGATCAAAGGCGTGCAGAACGAAATTGTCACTGTTTGTCTGCTGGAGATTTATCAGCGATTCTATAACCTTACCGCCTCTTTCACCTATGCCTATGCATAACGAATGAGGTCCTGCAAGGGAGTCGATATATACCTCGCTGTGGCTGATGCTGACGTCACCTGTTCCTTCGGCACAGCCGATACCTGCAATAACGTCACCTTCAAAATATATCTTTGCCTTACAGCCTGCTATATTGATATTACTGCTTTGCTTCATACAGCCTATGCAGGTGCCGTGCTGTCCCTTTGTGGTAAGGGCAAGCAACGAATCGTATGCTGTAAAGCCTGCAGATTCTTCGCTGTTATTTACGGGGGACAGAGTACCTATGCAGGTTGCATTTACACCGAGAGCTTCGAGCTTGATACTGCTGTTCTTGATTCTGACAGCGGGTATTCCGCAAAGCGAACCTACACATACAGCATTGTCACCTGAGGAATATGCCTGAATCTGACAGCCGTTTATATTGATGTCACAGCTTCCGTCGTAGGTACCGATAACCACGTTATCCTTACCCGTGCTGTTGGCGATTATTCTGCCGCTTACAAGGTTTATAGCGTCCTTTACAGAGGTTATACCGCCACCCAGACACATAGCGTGATCACCGTTTGCAGTAAGCTCCAGCTTGCTGTTCTTATCCATATCAACGGTTATCTTTCCGAAGGGCTCGTTATAAGCCGCACCGATACAGCAACCGTTGTTTCTTGAGGTATCGATTGACAAATCGCCGTCGCCGGTAATCTCAAGCTCCGAGCTGTCGCTGACGTATATTCCGTCGTAGAAAAGGCTGTTCTTGTTTCTGATTTCTATTGTGACCTGCGCATTTTCGCTGATTATGATACAAGGCCTTATATCAGTTTTCAGGCAGACGTTTTCTAAAATAATATGCGTCTGCAGATATGAATTCACCTTTATCGACAGATTCAGCTTTTCAGACTGATTGCCCACGAAATGCGCAAAGGTCGCATTTACGTTGATATTGGTGTAATTGTCCTTTTCAAGCGCCACAAGATCAACAGGCTCGTAGCTGTTTGCATTGATGTCGTAGGACTTTGAATGCTTGATGGCAGGCTTGTTTATATTTATAGCTCTTATACTTTCCGAAATGGAGCTTGGTATCTCTGTAGCTATTTCGGTAGCAGGCTTTGCTGTATAGAAGCCCTGGACAAAGTCAACGCCACGGCGGATGACTATGGCAAGCTCCTCTCTTGTCTCAACGCCCTCGGCAAGCACCCTGATGCCGTTGAGCTTTGCAAAGTCCACAATACCCGATAAGAAATGCTGTTTTCTTACGTTCTGATTTATGTTTGAAATAAGAGTACGATCGATCTTGATTATATCAGGGGATAATTCTACAAGAGCCGCACTGTTTGAATAACCGCTGCCGTAATCGTCTATGGCTATAGTACAGCCCATTGCGGCAAAGCTACGGCATTGTTCTGCTATTTCCTCGGTGGTGAGGTCTGACTGCTCGGTAAGCTCGATTACCACCTGCGGCATAATGTCGCTGTACTGCTCGCACAGCTCCTTGAAGTCCTTTTCTCTTATCATATAGTCGGGTACGGAATTTATAAATATCTTCTTGCCCGAGAACTTCGCCATATTCTGCTTTACCCTTGACAGAACGTTTCTGAAGGTGAGAAGCTCAATTTCGTACAGCTTGCCGTTTTCTCTCGCTATACGAAGCACCTCGAGAGGTGTGGTCTTGTTGGGACGCATAAGCGCCTCGTAGCCGAATATGGAGCCGTCTATAGCGGAAACTATAGGCTGGAATTTATAATCGAACTTGTTTTCGTCAATAAGTCCCGATAACAGCTTCGAATTTGAATAGCTGTTGCGCTCCGCAATGAATTCCTCTGCGTCAAATTCTCTGTCTGTGTTGCCCTGACTCATTGCCTTGAAGAGAGCAAAATCGGCGTAGTTTATCATCATATCAATGGTTACCGCCTGGTCGGGATACCAGCAGTAGCCGATGGTAGCGGAGAATGAACCGCTTCTTGTCTGTATCTCGTTGCCGAATTCGTCATATATACGGCAGGAGCTTACCGAGTCGGAAATCTGTCTGAAAAGATCGGTTATTTCCGTTCTTGCAAGCTGGCGGAAGAAAACGAAGAATTCCTTATAGCTCTTTACACCCACCAATACGTAATCGTTGGTAAATTTCTTTATGGATTCGGCTATTGCTTTCAGGCAAAGGGAGGTCTTGTCATAATTCAGCTCATAGTCTATCTTTTCAACGCCGTTTATATGCACTACCGCCATACAGCAATGAGCATTGCCAGACAGCTCGGATAGTGCGGTACGTACCTTTCTTATAAAGCCGTTTCGGTTATAAAGGCCGGTAAGCTCGTCAATCTCATCAATGAGCGTCCTGTTCTTCTTGTCCTGAATACGTCTTGTCACATCCTGGACAAAGCCTAAAAGATAATCGTGCTCGTAGATTATCTTCATATTTATATAGGTGGTTGCGCCCTCTGTAGTAAGCTTATATATATTCTTACTTTCGGAATAGGGGCTTTTGTTCAGATCGTCGATAAGTGCAAACAGCTCGGATTTTTTTATCTGCCCTTCCGCAATATGCAGTATGTATGCGGCGTTTTTATCCACAAAGGCGGTATCGCTGTTATGATAGAGCTTGAACGCACCAAGAGACGGAAAGCTGTCAATAAACAGTCTCCAGTCATCTGAACATCTGCCTTCTTTATCGAAAATACTCATAGAACCTCCAAGGCCGCAAATTGTAAATCTGCCGACCTGCCTGAAAATACTCATTTTTTTACATAATACACTTATTATATTATACTCTTTTTGGAAGCATTAGTCAATATTTCAAGGCAATAATAAACAAAACCAACAAATAAATTTGTTGGCTTTTGTATATATTTACTATTGTTTTACAGTATATCCTGATACGTCCTCTGTATCAAAGGTCAGCTTAAGATTGTGCTTGTCCTTATACTTTGCAAATTTTGAGGAAATCCTCTGCTTTACGACAGAGACGTTGTCAATGGGCGTTGACGGAAGAAGGAGTATATACTGACTACGGCTGTATCTTGTGTAAATATCCCGTTTTCTGAGAGAAACGCTGATACAGTCAGACAGCTTCTGCATTGCCTTTGTGAGTGCTTTTCCTTCAAATTCCTCCTCGCCCTTTCCCGAAAGGGAGATAAGCAGAAGGGGAAGCTCCTGCTTTACTCTGCTGTTTTCTCTGCAGTAAAGACGGAATATGTAACGGAATATTTCATATTCGCAGAAATATCCGCCGCTGGTCAGTTCATCCTCCCATAAATCCCCTAAAATAACGTCCAGATTTCTGTGAGTCTCGTTACGGGGCTTTACCGTAAGCTCGTACATCTCGGTAAGACGTGAGGAAGGGGAGGAGCCGAACTGCTCGTAAAGAAGCTTTTTCAGATATTTGTACTGATTTGCCGCCAGCGAATATTCGCCCAGTGCTACCATAGCCTTTATAAGATGCTCGTGAGTGGTCTCGTCATAGGGGTTTATTACCATTGCTTTTTCGCATATCATTACGATGTCCGCAAATTTTCCCATAGGATAAAGCAGCTTTACGCATTTTTCCACCGCTGAGGTATAGAGAGTATGGAAGTACACGTCTATAGGCATTACCCAGGTCTCCTCTGAATGGGAGCTGAGATAACTGCCCTTGTAAAGTGCAAGCGCCTTTTTGTACATATTTACTCGTCTTGTTCTTGACAGATACTCGTTGCCTGCTTCCTTGCAAAGCTTTTCAAATTCGCCTGAATCTACGCTGAAATCCAGCTGATTGTTGAA
Source organism: Ruminiclostridium sp. (assembly GCA_017465545.1). Taxonomy (GTDB): domain Bacteria; phylum Bacillota; class Clostridia; order Oscillospirales; family Ruminococcaceae; genus Ruminiclostridium_E. The sequence continues at coordinate 28,310 of JAFTVY010000065.1, read as the reverse complement.
GCTGTAGGTTCCACGTTCCGACAGTATAAGCTCCGTCCCTTCGGGAAGATAGTCCTTTAAAAGCTCCCTTGCTCTATGCACAAGGGTTTTCAGCGCATTTACAGGATTGTCGCTGTCATTCCATAAAAGGTCGATTAGCTCGCTTTGTGATACCGTTCTGTCACGGTGGGCGATAAGATACTGGAGCATACGCATGGTTTTACTGCCCCGTATATCCTTTTCGCTGATTTTTTTGTTACCACAGGAGATGCTGAACTCACCCAGCATAGTAATATTTATTATTGCCAGAGCTATTCCTCCTTTGAATTTGTTATTTATTTATCAGAATCAAAAAAATTTTTGAAAAAAATGCGAAAAATAGCACGAATTTGGTTATTTTTGTAATGTAAAAAGCCCTTCGTAGCGTTACACAATATTTTCTTTTGTGAAATTTGTATGCAAAGTCAAAAAATAGCACGTGTTTTATTCATTTTTGTTGTGCAAAATAGAGAATAAGTATGCAACTCCATGTAAACGGTTAAATGTAACCGTAATGTAACTTTTGAATGGCATAATATAGTTGTAGATTAGAGATGATTCTACCTTACGATTTTTTACTTTTCTTTCCGTCATGAAAAACAGCGCTTTAGATTTCCGTTAAAGCCGCTGTTTTTCTGTTTTTACGGACTATTTCAAAAGCTCCCTTTCCGCCTTTCCCGTGATATGCTCTACGTCAAGAATAAGCACGGCAACGTTATTTATAAATTTGTCAATTTCTTCCCGGCATTCACTGTGATGACCGGGATTGTATTTTTCTCCGAGCAGATGCAGGGCAGAAATCATTTCTGATTTTTCTCTGACAATATGGATCCTGCCGAAGGCTATAATGCTTTTAAAATAGGTGGTGTATTCCTGCGGTACGATATCGTTTTTATCCACAACGCAGAAGGATGCCTTATCACAGCCTTCTATAGCGTCAAGCTTGTGACCGCTTTTCGCACTGTGAAAAATTATCCTGCCGTTATCGTATACGTAGCTCATAGGTACGGCGTAGGGATACCCGTCGTCGCCCGACAGGGCGAGAACGCCCATAGTATTGTTCTTCAGTATCGCTTCAGCCTCTTCCTTCGGAAGGAGCTGATTTTTTCTTCTCATTTCTCTGAACATAGGTTGCCTTCCTTATTTAAAAAGCTTTGCACAATAGGAATCTATAATATCGGAGATCTCCTTTGCACTTTTTTTATCGAGCTGCATACTGCGGAGCTTTTCCACCAGCGGACTTAAATAGATATCCTCATCCTTTTGTCTGCCGTTACGTATGCTCTTCAGCATCCGTCCCTCATATCCGTAGGACATAAAGCCGTCAACGGGTGTGCTTCTGTGGGGGACTATCTGATATTCCCTGAGGGCGTCGGTGTCCGAGTCGGTGGGAGTGCCGAATACCAGATAATGCAGGGCGTGGCATCTGCAAAGAGCTACAACCGCCTCCTTGGAGGGGGTTATGCCGTACATATTTGCAAGATTCAGCATATAATCCTGAAGCTCTGCAAATTTTGTTTTATCTCCGTATCTCATAGTTACCGAGTCAGAACCTGCAAATACCGCCGAGATAGCCGCCGAAACGCCACCGGCGTTATGATTCAGCGGACATATATCAATAGGCCATATGAATTTTTCCTGCAGTCCCTTGACCAGCTTTTCCATAAGCTCCTTGTCATCGTCGAAATCGTCCACGTACCGTATCATTGATACGTTGCTCAGATTAAAGCTTTTTTTGAACATCTTCGTGACGGTAAAGGGGTTACTGCCCCGCAGATATATTTCCGAGATAATCGGCTTTCTGATACGCTCTGCAAAATGAGTGAGATTTGCAGGGAGTATCACGTATGCAAAATTGAAGGAGTTGACGTAGTACAGATCGTTCTCGTTTGTAATTCTGAGTATCGTTTTTGAAAAATCCTGTCCCGGTGGCAGGCGCAGAAAAACGTCAGTCGTTATTTCGGTATATTTTACGCCCATTTCGTAAAGGCTCTGCATATATGCTATTATTTCAACAGCCTTCGCCTCCTCACAGAGGGCCCTTCTGCTGAGACTGTTATCTATTATAATGGTTTTTATAGTCATCACGTCCTTTTTGGTTACATATCAGTTACCTTATTCTATATTGTACCACAACTTCGCCGTTATTTCAATATCGTAAGCTTAATATGGCGTTTTTATTGACAAACCTTCTGTAATATGGTATAGTAATTCTAAGAATTTACATTTCGGGAGGTCACTATGAACAGAATAGATAAAGTAAACTATTACCTTGATATTGCAGAAACGGTATGCGAAAGAGGTACCTGCCTCAGAAGAAATTTCGGTGCTATCATCGTACACAACGACGAGATAGTATCCACAGGCTATACGGGTGCGCCCAGAGGTCTGAAAAACTGCTGTGACGTGGGCGAATGCACAAGAGAAAGACTCAGCATCCCCAAAGGTCAGAGATACGAGCTTTGCCGTAGCGTTCACGCTGAAGCAAACTGCATAATCTCCGCATCAAGAAAGGATATGATAGGCGCTACTCTCTATCTTGCCTGCCATGACGCCACAACCGGAGAATTATATGGCGAGGTTGAGCCCTGCTCAATGTGTAAGAGACTTATTATAAATGCGGGTATAAAGGACGTAGTGGTACGTACCTCAAGAACAGAGTACAAGGTCATAACGGTTTCAGACTGGATAGAAAACGACGAAAGTCTGAAGGGCTCGCAGGGTTATTAAGCTATGCTTACTAAAAAAGCCAGAAGGATTATAGGATGTGTTGCCGCAGGCTGTGTCCTGACGGCAGGCATCGTTTTTTCCGTTGTTGCCTGCGATATGAGTATGGAAACCACCTCCTACCGCATCGAAACCCCGAAGGTTGCGGCACCGGTCAGGATAGTATTCATATCCGACCTTCATAACAGCCTTTACGGAGAAAAACAGAAGGAGCTTATTTCTGCTGTGGACGAGGCAAAGCCTGATATAGTGGTGCTGGGTGGTGACGCCGCAGACAAGACGCAGGATTACAGCCCCGATAACGCCTATGTTTTAGCGGAATATCTCGGAAATAAATACCCCTGCTACTATTCTATGGGTAACCACGAATATGCAAGAGGCGACAGCGAGCTTATAAAGGAGCGTTTTGCACAGTACGGCATAAAGATCCTTGAAGGAAACGGCGAAATAATAGAGGTAAATAACCAGAAAATCGAGATATGCGGTATATTCGGAGCAGATTCCTATTTAGAAATTGACGGCGATATGGTGACCGAGCTTGAGCTGGTCACAGCGGAAAAGGATACCGAGCATTACCGTGTGCTTCTGCTTCATTTCCCTGAGGATGCAGAAAGATGCTTAGAGGGAAATTTCGATCTCATTCTGGCAGGACATGCCCACGGCGGACAATGGCGTATTCCGGGTATCCTTGATGGAGTGTATGCACCCGGTCAGGGCTTTCTGCCGAAATACACAAGCGGTATCTATCAGCTTTCCGATACAAAAATGCTGGTGAGCAGGGGACTGTGGAAGCCTTCCACTCCGATAGCCGTACCCCGTGTATTCAACCGCCCCGAATTTGTGATAGCAGATATAGTACCCGAAGGATAAACAGATGACAGATATAAAAGCAATAATATTCGACCTTGATGGCACTCTGCTTGATTCTATGTACGTGTGGCACTACGTGGATGAAAAGTTTATGGAATGCCGTGGACTCAAAGCTCCCGATGACTACGCTATGCAGTGCAGTCATCGTTCCTTTTACGAAACGGCTCTTTACACTATAGAGCTGTTCGGACTGTCCGAAACTCCCGACCAGCTTATGGAAGAATGGACAAGGCTTGCTATTGAGGAATATAAAAATAACGTACAGCTGAAGAAAAACGCCCGTGAGACTCTCCTTCTTGCCAAGGAAAAGGGCTACAGACTTGCAGTATGCACTTCCCTTACAAGAGAGCTTTTTATGCCCGCTCTTGAAAGGCATGGTATAACAGATATGTTTGACGTGCTTACATCCTCGGCAGAGTTCGGTAAGGGCAAGCAGTACCCCTACGTGTATATAGAAATAGCAAATCAGCTCGGAGTTTCTCCGTCAGAATGTGTTATGTGCGACGACGTTTCCGCATCCTTAAAGGGTGCAAAGGAAGCCGGACTTTTAACTATCGGAATAATAGACAAGGACTCCGCTCAGGACATAGAGCAGATGAAAAAATACAGCGACAAGCTGATAACAGAATTTGACGAAAATGTATTTGAGTTTTAAAAAAGACCTTTACGGCGTGAGCCGTAAAGGTCTTTTGGCGGTTTGCACCCGCAGGCAACTCCGTCTTCGGCGACGAATTGTAGTTTATCGCTCCGCTCGGGTGTGGTGTCACCCTAACCCCCTAACCCCCTTCCCCTCAAGGGGAAGGGGGAAAAATCGGGGGCTACCGCCCCTGCGACCTTGTTTGGGGCTTCGCCCCAAGCCCCGTGTAATACAAAGATTGCGAGCCTTTTATTATTTTGAATTGCCTCAAGATTTTATAGGGGAAAATGTAGGGGGCGGCGTCCCCGACGCCCCGCCGCCGAAGGCGGAATTGGGAGCGGCGGCAGTATGAAATACTGCGGTGCCCTTTAGGGCAATGGCTCGCCGCAAAACAAAAAGCGTTCAGAAAATCTGAACGCTTTTCTTTTATTAAATTACTGCATCTTTTCGATAGAAAGCATGATCTTTTCCATCTTTTCCTGTGCCTTCGCAAGCTTTGCACGTTCGTTTTCAATCTGCTGTGCAGGTGCTTTTGCAAGGAAGCCGGGGTTGTTCAGCTTGCCGGATAAGAAGTCTATATCCTTCTGTGCCGCCTTGCGTTCCTTTTCAAGACGTGCAAGCTCCTTCTCCTTGTCAACAAGCTCACCCATAGGCATAAAGATTCTTGCGTTTGCTGTAACGATAGTAACCATATCGTCAGTACCCTCAGCCGTAGCTGTAACGGTAAGCTCGCCTGCGCCTGCAAGTCTTTCAAAGAATGCCTTTGCGGATGCGAAAAGCTCCTCTTCTGCAGTTTCTACTATCATAGTAACCTTCTTTGAAGGGGGAACGTTAAGCTCGTTTCTCTGTACTCTTATAGCACGGATAGCGTCAACTACCTTTGCAAAGTCGGTCTTTTCAGCTTCAAAGTTCAGCTTTTCGTCATATACGGGCCAGCTTGAAATCATAATGCTGTCTACGTTGTTGCCTTCGTTTTCTACAGGCATAGACTGCCAGATTTCTTCTGTGATGAAGGGCATAAAGGGATGTAAGAGCTTTAAGATGCCCTGCATTACGTAAACGAGTACGTTCTGTGCCGCAAGGGCAGTTTCGCCGCCCTGAGCAATTCTGGGCTTTGTAAGCTCAATGTACCAGTCGCAGTATACGTCCCAGATGAAGTCGTAAAGATTCTGTACCGCAATACCCAGCTCATAGCTGTCAAGGTTTGAGGTTACGTTCTTGATAAGATCGTTGTAAAGGCTTAAGATCCACTTGTCTTCAATAGCAAGGTTTTCGGGGAGCTTTGCTCCTGTCATATCCTCAGGCAGATTCATAAGGATGTATCTTGTAGCGTTCCAGAGCTTGTTTGCAAAGTTTCTGGAGTTTGTAACCTTTGTCTTTGTCCAGCGCATATCGTTACCGGGAGCGTTACCCGTAACGAGAGTAAGACGGAGTGCGTCTGCACCGAATTCGTCGATGATTTCGAGAGGATCTACACCGTTGCCGAGAGATTTACTCATCTTTCTGCCAAGCTCATCTCTTACAAGACCGTGAATAAGAACGTCTGTAAAGGGCTTCTGCTTTGTATGTTCAAGCCCGCTGAATATCATTCTTGCAACCCAGAAGGGGATGATATCATAGCCGGTTACAAGTGTGTTTGTGGGGTAGAAGTACTCTAAATCTTCTGTCTTTTCAGGCCAGCCGAGAGTTGAGAAGGGCCAGAGTGCAGAGGAGAACCAGGTATCAAGAGTGTCTTCATCCTGCTTCATTACGCCACCACACTTGGGGCATACACTGATGCCGTCAAGAGTGATTTCGGTATGACCGCATTCTTTGTTCTGGCAGTAGTAAGCAGGGATTCTGTGTCCCCACCAGAGCTGTCTTGAGATGCACCAGTCACGGATATTTTCCATCCAGTAGAGGTAGCCGTTTTCAAAACGCTTGGGAACGTATCTCAGTTCACCGCTCTTTACTACGTCGATAGCGGGCTGTGCAAGCTCCTTCATAGCAACGAACCACTGATAGCTTGCCATAGGCTCTACGGTAGTACCGCAACGCTGACAGCAACCAACGTTGTGCTTGTGAGGTTCAACCTTTACTAAAAGTCCCTGAGCCTCTAAATCGGCAACCATTGCTTTTCTTGCTTCGTATCTGTCCATACCTGCGTACTTGCCGCCGATACCTTCCTTGATGGTAGCGTCGTCGTTCATCATATGGATAATGGGCAGATCGTGTCTTTTACCTACTTCAAAGTCGTTAGGGTCGTGAGCGGGTGTGATCTTTACAACGCCTGTACCGAATTCTCTGTCAACGTATTCGTCAGCAACAACGGGAATCTCTCTGTCTGTGAGAGGAAGCTTTACCATCTTGCCTACGATATCCTTGTATCTGTCATCCTCGGGATGTACTGCAATTGCGCTGTCACCGAGTAAGGTTTCGGGACGGGTTGTAGCAATTTCTACGCTGCCGCTTCCGTCAGCAAGGGGGTAGTTGATGTGCCAGAAGAAGCCGTCCTGCTCTTCGTATTCACATTCGATATCGGAAATGGAGGTCTTACAGTTGGGACACCAGTTGATTATTCTTTCGCCGTGGTAGATAAGTCCCTTGTTGTATAAGTCGATAAATACCTTCTGTACCGCCTTTGAGCAACCATCGTCAAGAGTGAAGCGTTCTCTGTCCCAGTCACAGGAAGAACCTAACTTCTTGAGCTGTTCTACGATACGTCCGCCGTATACTCTCTTCCATTCCCAGGCACGTTCTAAGAAGCCGTCTCTGCCGATGTCATCCTTTGTGATGCCCTCTTCCTTCATAGCGTTAACGATCTTTGCTTCTGTAGCGATAGAAGCATGGTCTGTACCGGGAAGCCAGAGTGTGCAGTAGCCCTGCATTCTCTTGTAACGGATAAGAATATCCTGAAGAGTATTGTCAAGGGCGTGTCCCATATGGAGCTGACCTGTGATGTTCGGTGGGGGAATAACGATGGTAAAGGGTTTCTTTTTCTTGTCGATTACCGCATGGAAGTACTTCTTTTCCTCCCATTCGTGATAGAGTCTATCCTCAAAATCCTTGGGAGAATAGGTTTTTGCCAGTTCTTTCTTCATTTTTATATATGTCCTTTCTTTATTTAACCTTATTTCTATCCGTCACTTCTCGACTCGCTCGTAAAGTGCCTCGTCGGGATCGACGATAACGGAATAATTATTTGTGAATATCACCATACCCGGCTTTGCGCCTGAGGGCTTTTTGACGAATCTTATCTTCGTATAGTCCACGGGGACTCGGGTGCTGTTCTGCGCCTTTGAACAGTATGCCGCAAGGGATGCCGCCTGCAGAATAGAATCGTCCGATACCTCGCCGTCCTTCGCCCTTATGACAACGTGTGAACCTGCAATATCCTTGGTATGAAGCCACATATCGTCGGGGGAGGAGGTCTTTGTCAGCTTGTCGTTCTGCAGATTGTTTCTGCCTATATATACGTCATAGCCGTCGTCGGTAACAAAGTGCATAGGCGGTTTAGGCTTTACAGAGGCTTTTTTGCCACCCTTTTCGTGGATGTAGCCGCCCTCTGCCAGCTCCTGTCTTATCTCGCTTATCTCGGCGTTTGATACCGCTCTTGCGGCGGCGTCGAATACGCTGTCGATGTAGATAAGCTCCTTTTCTCCGTCGGAAATAAGCTTTGTCAGCATTTTTTCCGCCTTTTCAAGCCTTTTGTATTCTGCATAGAATTTCTGGGCGTTCTGGGAAGGGGAGAGCCTTTCGTCAAGCTCTATAGTCACCGTTTCGCCTGTATAGTAATTTTCAGCGGTAAGGGATTTCTGTCCCTTTTCCATTTTATATATATTGGCGCTTATGATGTCCGCATTGACTCGGAAAACCTCCCTTTCGCCGCAGGCTGAAAGCTCAGTTTTCTGTATTTCAAGCTTTCTTGAGATTCTTTCGTAGGTGTTGGCAAGCATTTTGAGTAAATCACGGGAGCGTTGCTTCATTCTCTCGTTGTCCGCCTTGCTTCCAAAGAAGGTATCAAGAAGCTTGTTTGCACTTTCCGATTCTACCGTCACCATAGCGGGGCCGTACTGTTCGATCGGCATAAAGCAGAAATCCTTGTATGCTCCGTAGGTGTCCTTCAGCATCGTGAAGCCGCCACCGTTTTCGATATAGCCTCTTGCCTTCTTTATAAAGAAGAGCAGTCTGTCATAGTTATCTCCCGTCATATCCTCCACCGCAAAATCAATATCACGGCAGGAATAATATGCACACTCTCTTGTAAATACGGGGGATACGCCCTCAAGAGCCGTTGTCAGATGCTTTGAAAGTCTTTTTCCCACGCCCTGCTTTACAGCGTTTATAAGCTCCTCGTCCGTGCAGGTGAGGAAATTCACTCTGCTTTCATCTCTGGGAGGTGCTTCGTAGGGAATATTCGGCAGTATGCGTCTTACCGATGATATATCGTCGGTAATCCTCTTTATACTGTCAATAACACGCATAGTGCCGTCCTTTTCGGTCATCAGCATTATGTTGCTGTGCCTGCCCATAATTTCGGCGGTCAGTCTGTTTGTAACCATATCCCCGATTTCGTTCATACAAAGAAAATCAAAGCTTATGATTCTTTCAAGCCCATCCTGTATTATATCAATGAGCTTTCCGCCGCCCAGATGCTTTCTGAGTAACATACAGAACATCGGGGGTGATGCGGGATTTTCCGCATTTCTTTCGGTAAGATGAACTCTTGCCGACATCGAATTTGCGCTTATAAGTAATTTGTGATGCTTTCCTGCCGCACGAAGGGAAATTATGATTTCCTCCCTTGAGGGCTGGTATATCTTATCCACTCTGCCGCCTATAAGCTCACGGCTTATAAGCTCGTTTTTTACCGCATGTAAAAATGCACCGTCCAGCGACATAAAAGCACCACCTTTCTTTTTTATCTTTCTAAATTGCTTTTATACGTAGCTGCAAGGATCCTTGCTGTTTTCGGCAACGAATATTTCTGCCTTGTGGAATTTTCTTGATAATATACCGCTGAGATAGTTGCACAGTATATTTTCGGTATGGAAGTGACCTGCGTCGATAAGACAGAAATTATTATTTTCTGCATCTATCCACAAATCGTGCTTTACGTCTCCCGATATAAGAGCCTGACAACCGGCGTCTATCGCTCTTTGTACGTTACCGCCACCTGCACCTGCGCCTGAGCATACGGCAACCTTACTGATGGGAGTATCTGTATCTACGTAGCGTACCACCGTGCAGTCAAAGGCTTTTTTACAGCTTTCTGCAAGTGCCTTCGGAGTAGTGGGGATAGGAAGCTCGATTATTTTTCCGTAGCCTGTCCCGTCGGGATATTTAGGCTCAAGAGTTACGCCTGAATTTTCGAAATCCAGTAGCTCCAGCATTATATCTGTAACGCCGTTTTTGGTCATATCCGCATTCGTATGCATACAGATTGCGTTCATTTTATACTTTATGAGATTGTAAACGGGAGTACCCGCTTCAATCCTCTTTAAGGGGTTGAAAATCACGGGGTGATGGGAAATTATGAGGTTTGCCTTTCTCTTGGCCGCCTCTTCGATTACCTTGTTTGTAATATCAAGGCAAAGGCAGATGGCTTTTACGTTTGCATCCATACTGCCCACTATCAGTCCGCAGTTATCGAAACTGTCGCAGATGTGAAAGGGAGCGTATCCGTTTAAAAATTCATAAACGTTTTTAACCTTCATAATTACACCTCGTTTATTATTTTTTCTATTTCCTCTGCCGTAGCAGAAAGCATAGCGCTTCTGTCGGGCGCTGATTCCTTACAGCTTTCCGCCGCCCTTGACAGCGATCTTCTCTGCTTTTCAAGATACTTTTTATCTCTGCAGAGTCCCGTGTAAGAGAAGGCTTCGGATACCTCTTCAGACTTTCCCACGTACTGCGCCTTTATTATTACGTACAGCTTTTCGCCTTCCTCAGCGGTTTTCTCGTCGGTTATACGAAAGCCGTTTTTATAAAGCTCTTTTCTCAGTATTTCCGCCTTGGTCATAGGCTGGAGAATAAAGCTTATATCAGGCTTTAAAAAACTGCATTCGCTGACTATTCTTGCGATAAGCTCGCCGCCCATACCTGCAACAATGACGTTGTCTGCATAATCGATGTTACGCAGTCCGTCGGACTTTACAAGTCTTATGGGGCAGTCGGCGCCGATATATTTTTCTATCGTTTCTCTTGCGGCAACAAGCGGACCGTCGTTTATATCCGAGGCGGTAATATCCTTTACGCCACGGCTGTAAAGATAGCAGGGGAGCAGAGCGTGATCCGTCCCTACGTCACATACCGAGCCGTTAGTATCTACAAGCTCTGCCACCGCAAGAAGTCTCGGCGACAGCTTAACTGTCATCATATCAGTTACCGATGGCTGCGTTTAATTTCTTTACCATTTCGTCAGCGTCAACACCGTGTACCATGCACGCCTGCTCTACGCTTTCGCCTCTTGCAGAGGGACAACCGAGACAATGCATACCCATTTCAAGAAAATAGGGTGCAGTCTTTTCTGCACATTCGTCTAAAATATCTCCGATTATTGTATCCTTTGTGATTATCATAGTGATTTTTTCCTTTCCGTAGCGGTAATTTTTTGATTTGCATATAAATATACATTGTTTATTATACACCAAATCTGTAAAAATTACAATAGCAAAGACGGTTAAAAAAGTGCCTTGGATGATGAAAAAATAGATATAAATTAATCTTCATCGCCCGACAAATTTGTACATACTGCGAATTTTAATAATTCTTCAGATTTCTATTGAAATTATCTTTTTCATATGTTAAAATAATATAGTATATAATCATATAATAAAAAGATAAAATTGCCCGTAAAAGGCAGAAGAAAGGAATTTATTTATGAGTAAGGTAGTAAAGTTCGGCGGCAGCTCTCTTGCCGACGCAAATCAGTTCCGCAAGGTGGCTGACATTATCCGTGCTGACAAGGAAAGACGCTTTGTAGTACCCAGCGCACCCGGTAAAAGATACCCCGATGATATTAAGGTTACAGATATGCTCTATGCCTGCTACGAGGCTATTGCAGAGGACGGCAAGAACGCTTATAGCCAGTTTGCTCCCATTGCAGAGCGCTTCAACGGAATCATCAGCGATTTAGGTCTTACTCTTTCTCTTGACAGAGAATATGAGGAAATCATCGAAAACTTCAGAAAGAAGGCAGGCAGAGAATATGCGGCAAGCCGTGGCGAATACTTAAACGGCATCATTTTAGCAAACTACCTCGGCTTCGAGTTCATCGATGCGGCAAAGGTTATCTTCTTCCGTCCCGACGGCAAGTTTGACGATACACTGACAGACACCTGCCTTGCATCCGTTCTCCACGGAATGGAAAGTGCGGTAATTCCCGGCTTCTACGGTGCTAACCCCGACGGCACGGTACGTACCTTCTCCAGAGGCGGTAGCGACGTTACCGGCTCTATAGTAGCAAAGGCAATCGGTGCAGAGATATACGAAAACTGGACGGACGTACCCGGTGTTGCGGTAGCAGATCCCAGAATCGTTGACAACCCCAAGTTCATCAAGGTTATTACATACAGAGAACTCCGCGAGCTTTCATATATGGGCTTCTCGGTTCTTCATCAGGATGCTATCTTCCCTGTAAGAAGTGCAAATATTCCGATAAATATCAGAAATACAAACGATCCCTCTGCCGATGGTACAATGATCGTTCCCGGCAGTGACGAAAAGGCTGAAAGCATTATAACCGGTATCGCAGGTAAGAAGCATTTCTCCGTTATCTCCATCGAAAAGGATGAGATGAACAGCGAGGTAGGCTTCTTACGCAGAATACTTACCGTTATGGAAGCAAACAACATAAGCTTCGAGCATATCCCTACGGGTATTGATACGATGAGCATCGTTGTTGACGGTGCAGACGTTGACAAGTGCCCTGACATTGTAGAAAAGATATGCGAGGTTACATCTCCCAACCACATCGAAATCGAAAATGATCTTGCTCTTATCGCAGTAGTTGGCCGTGGTATGAAGGCTAAGAAGGGTACTGCTACAAGACTCTTCGCCGCACTTTCCCACGCTGACATCAATATCAAGATGATCGACCAGGGTAGTAGTGAGCTTAATATCATCATCGGTATTCACGAGGCTGATTTTGAAAAGGCCATCAAGGTAATCTACGATATGTTCATTTTAAGCGAGGCTGAATAATCAGTCCAAAAAAATAAAGAAGTGAAAGGGTTTTAATTATGACTTACGAATCTCTTACAAAAGGCGGACTTGTTAAAATGTTCAAGGCTCAGACCTATAAGAAGCACGTTATAAAGAATATCGAAATCATAGGTCAGAGAAAATTAGTTATACTTGACGACGTAAACGGCGGAAATGCTGAAATACTCAAAAAGGCACTGGCACAGCTTAAGAAGAAGGGTGTACGTGTTCCTGAGGTAGCTTTCTGCGCTACCAACGACGAACGTGATCTTGTAAAGGGTGACGACAGTATCCGCAGTATCACAGAGCTTCAGGGTAAGTCAAAGGCATACTACGTGCTGGTTGCCGCTTCCTTCGATGATCTTGAAGTAAAGCTCAAGGGTCTTGAGGGTAAGTTGGGCAGTGCAAAGCTTCTTGCACAGAGACTTGAACAGTACGGCTACACAAACCGTGACTACTGCCTTATGAACGAGCCTGCAGGACTTCTCGGTGCATATATGAAGATGAAGAACTCTATGTACAAGGTGTCTGAAAAATCCGAACAGAAAAAACTCGGAAAACTGGTAAGAAGTACAGAGGCTCAGATGAACTCATATAAGGATAAGTTCGCCGGACAGCGTTGCTTTATCTTAGGCTATAAGAAGGGCGTTGTGCTTGAAGAACTCAATGTTATGCTTGAAGAAAGATGTATCGCATATAACGGCATCTGCAGTTATTTTACAAAGACACCCCTTCGTCCTTCACAGTACCTGCTGACTGACAACGAGCATTATCAGGGCAACGGTAAGTATATCGACCAGCTTGAATGCTTTGTAGCAAGTAACGTAAAGGTATTTGAGGATAAATTTGCAAAGCGTCCCACCTACATAAATATGATGGGTGACGGAATCATCCCCCAGCTTCCTTCCTTCGCTTCTACTCAGTCAAGCGAGGCTCTGCGCCGTATCGACGATCTTTATGCGGCATTACAGCTTGCTATCCATCAGGGCTTTACAGAGATATATCTTTACTGCTTCGACGGAATCTACGATGCACAGCTTACTCCCTATGACGAAGCACTTTTAAAGGAAGACGGCAGCTACGATTATCCCGAACAGGCAAAGACTCTGTTAAAGAACGTAAAGACCTACGCCGCATCCGCAGGTATCTCTATCTACGATATGAGCAACGTTCCCGGTCTTGATATGTTTGAAAAGAAGAGCTTTGCTGACGTAGACTTTACAACAACAAAGGTATTATCAAAGATTTAACTTTCATCCGGAGGGAGTTATAAAATGAGCTTAGCGGATAAATATTTTATAGAAAACTGCCGTGATATAATCGAAAACGGCGTATGGGATACCGATATGCAGGTAAGACCTCGCTGGGAGGACGGAACTCCTGCTCATACAGTCAAGAAATTCTGCCTTGTGAATCGCTACGATCTGCAGAAGGAATTTCCGATAATGACTCTCAGAAGGATATACTACCGCTCCTGCATCGAAGAAATTCTGTGGATATATCAGAAAAAGAGCAACCGTGTAGGTGAGCTTTCCACAAGAATATGGGATGCGTGGGCAGACGAAAACGGCACTATCGGTAAGGCTTACGGCTATCAGTTAGGACAGAAGAGCATATACCCCGACGGCGAGTTTGACCAGGTTGACAGAATACTGCACGACCTGAAGTACAACAGAGCAAGCCGCAGAATGATGACCAATATGTACAATCATAAGGATCTGCACGAAATGGGACTTGCACCCTGCGCCTACAGTATGACCTTCAACGTGAGCGGCAACAAGCTTAATGCGATACTAAACCAGCGCAGTCAGGATATGCTGACCGCAAACAACTGGAACGTATGCCAGTATGCGGCGCTTCTCATAATGTTTGCCAAGGCGTCAGGCCTTGAGGCGGGCGAGCTTGTACACGTTATTGCCGACGCTCACATCTACGACAGACATATAGACGCCGTAAAGCGTATCATAGAAAGAGAACCCTACCCTGCACCCATAATGCAGGTGGAGGATATAACCGATTTCTACAGCTTCACAAAGGAGAGCTTTACTCTTCTTGATTATAAGTACCACGATTTTAATGAAAAAATCGAGGTTGCTATCTGATTAAATAGACTGCCCCTGTTTTGCTTTCAGGGGCTTGTCGCATTTTATATAAATCACAAAGGAGGTATGCAGGTGACGTATATCGTTCTTGATATGGAGTGGAGTCAGCCGGTCTGCAAGGAAAAAATGCTGACCAAAGGCGGCAGGACTCTGCCTGTTGAGATAATACAGATAGGTGCCGTTATGGTTAAAGACGGAAAAATTATAGAGGAACAGTTTTCTGAATACGTAAAGCCTATTTATTATACTATTATAAAAAACCGTATAAAAAAGCTCACAGGTATAAACGAAAAGGAACTGAAAAAAGCCGATACCTTCGGAAACGTACTGCGAAGACTGCGTACGTGGATAGATAAATACGGCGGAGATACCATCTGTACCTGGGGCTGTGACGACGTGTCCAATCTCAGGGCGCAGTGCGAATTCTTCGGCTTCGGCAAGGACTGGATTCCACCCTGGTTCAATCTTCAGCCGCTGGTTACAAGACAGCTTCAGCTGCAGAGAACCCAGATAAATCTTGCAACCGCCGTGGAGCTTATGGGTATAACCTCGGAGCTTACCTATCACAGCGCAATAAACGACGCATACTATACCGCTCTTATTCTTCTTGGCGTAAACAATATCGAGGAGGGCATAAAGTGGCAGAAGAAGGTGGATTACGCTCACGCTAACCCCTACAAGCAGTTATGTGTCACAAGCTACGGAAAAAGAAAATATACAAGAACTGTCAGCGCGCTCAGATCCCCTGAGCTGAGAAGATACGTATGCCCCTTATGTGGCAGACCGTCAACTCTGAAGGACAGACTTGTCAATATAAAGCCCTGCCACTATCTGGCTGTTATGAAGTGTGCGAAGCATACTCTTGCGGTCAACGTGGAGTTTCAGAAAACCGAAGAGGGCAGGTATGAATGGAAAAAGAAGATCACCCTTTGCGATACTAATACGGAAAGAACGTATCAGGAAAAAATGCGTAAGAAAAGCGCAAGGGTAAGTCACCTACGAAAGGAAAAGTAATATGAAGTTTAAGGCGGCATCAATTTTCAGCAGTAATATGGTACTACAGAGAGAAAAGAATATAGCGGTTTTCGGCTACGGCGAAAACGGTAAGACTGTAACTGTGGAATTCTGTGGCGTTATAAGAACTGCAAAGGTGAAGTACGGCAGATGGATGACCACCCTTCCTTCAATGAAGGCGGGCGGCCCTTACGAAATGACTGTCTCCTGCGAAGGGGAAAGCTATCGCTTTGACAACGTAATGATAGGCGAGGTATGGCTTGCAGGCGGTCAGAGCAATATGGAATTCGAGCTTCAGAACTGCACCGGCGGTCAGGATTTTCTGAAAAGTGACAAGGGCGTCAACGTCCGTTTCTACTACACCCAGAAAAAATGTATGACCGATGAGGACTTCTTCGAGTGCGAGGAAAAAATGATATGGAAGGAATTTGACGAGGAAAGTGCAAAATGCTGGAGTGCGGTAGGCTATTTCTTCGCAAAGGAATTATCCGAAAAATTAGGCGTCACAGTCGGCATTATCGGTTGTAACTGGGGCGGCACAAGTGCAAGCCATTGGATGAGCAGAACGGCAATTTCTGATGATATAGACACCAGAATATATATGGACGAATACGACAGAGCGATAGCAGGAAAAAGCGACGAGCAGTTACTCTGTGAATACCGTGAATACGAAGCCTATCACAACGAATGGAACAGAAAATCCGCAGAATACTACAGCACTACGGAAAACCCCACCTGGGGCGGATGCCTTGAATGCTGTGGTCCCTGTAAGTATCCCGGTCCCTTATGTCCTGCAAACCCCTATCACCCTACGGGACTTTACGAAAGTATGCTGATGAGAGTGTGTCCCTATACCTTAAAGGGCTTTATCTACTATCAGGGCGAATCTGACGATCACAGACCTGAAATGTACTACAAGCTTTTCAGAAACCTTATCGGCAACTGGAGAAGCGAGTGGGGCGACAACTCTCTGCCCTTCATCTTCGCACAGCTTCCTATGCACAGATACGAGGCTGATGCAGACAGAAAGCATTGGTGCATACTCCGTGAAGCGCAGATGAAGGTATATGAAACGGTAAAGAATACGGGAGTTGCGGTAATTATCGACTGTGGCGAATTCAACGAAATTCATCCCAAGGATAAGGTGCCGGTAGGACATCGTATGTACCTGCAGGCTATGAAGCATTTCTACGGCGAAGAAAACATCGACGCCTTCGGACCTCTCTACGACTGCGCAACGGTAAACGGCGAAGAGATGACCTTAAGCTTTAAGTATGCTGAAAACGGCTTTACTTTAAAGGGCGATAAGATAAGCGGCTTTGAAATAGCAGGCGACGATAAGGTGTATTATGAGGCGGACGCTGTTATAAATTCCGACAATACTATATCCGTAAAGAGCGAAAAGGTAAAAGAGCCGGTATATGCAAGATATCTGTGGACAAACTATAGTGAGGTAGTGCTTTATGGTGCAAATGGAATTCCCGTAGCGCCCTTCAGAACAAGCACACGTGACAACTGATAAAAAAGAAGGATAGATTATGGAGCTTAAAAGAAGCTGTGGAGTGCTGATGCATATCACGTCACTCCCGAATAACGAAGGTATAGGAACAATGGGCAAGCCCGCCTATGAGTTTATCGACTGGCTTAAATCGGCAGGTCAGAGCTGTTGGCAGGTTCTTCCCATCCATCCTACGGGCTATGGCGATTCGCCCTATCAGTCCCCCTCCTCCTTTGCAGGTAACCCCCTGCTTATAGATTTATGGGAGCTTAAGAATATGGGACTGCTTTCTGCCGAGGATATAAAGGGCAGGGAATACGGCGAGGATCCCGCTATAGTGGACTATGAAAGAGTAATATCCATAAAGAACGAGCTGCTTCACAAGGCTTTCTTCTCCTTCAAGGAGGACGTGGCGTATCTTGCCTTTGTGCAGGAAAATGCCTGGTGGCTTGAGGATTACTCTCTCTTTATGTCGATAAAGGAAAAGAACGAGCTTCGTTCCTGGCTTACCTGGGACAAGGAGTTCAGAAAAAGAAACCCTGAGGTGTTGAAAAAGTTCAGGGAGGAAAACTCGGATTCGATAAAATTCCACCGCTTTGTGCAGTATATCTTCTTCTACCAGTGGAAGAGACTGAAGGCGTATGCAAATAAAAACGGAATTTCAATAATCGGTGATATTCCCATCTACGCCGCTATGGACAGCGCTGACGTATGGGCTCAGCCTAAGCTCTTTACTCTTGATACCGAGCTTAATCCTACCCTTGTGGCAGGAGTACCCCCGGATTATTTTTCCGCTACGGGACAGCTGTGGGGGAATCCGCTCTATAAGTGGGATAATATGGAGGCTGACAATTTCGGCTGGTGGATAAGCAGAATAGATCACGCTATGAAGCTTTTTGATATTGTACGTATCGACCATTTCAGAGCCTTTGATACCTATTACGCTATCCCTGCGGATGCAAAGACGGCGGAATTCGGGGATTGGAAGAACGGTCCCGGTATGAAGCTTTTCAATGCTGTAAAGGAAGCTCTCGGTGACGTCAATATCATAGCCGAGGATTTAGGCGATATCTTCGACAGCGTTAAAAAACTGCTTTCTGACAGCGGTTTCCCCGGTATGAGAGTTTTACAGTTCGGCTTTAATAACGAGCATAACGACAATTCACACCTTGCTCACAATTACCCCGTAAATTCCGTAGCCTACACAGGCACACACGATAACGATACTATTTTAGGCTGGCTGAGAAGCGCAGATAAAAAAGCGGCAAGGATGGCTAACGAATACGTAAACGCTTCGGTTTTTGAAAAAAGACACGTAAGCTTTATAAGAATGGTATATCAGAGTCCTTCCGCCCTTGCGGTAATACCCATGCAGGACGTTTTAGGGCTTGGCACAGAGGCAAGAATGAATATCCCCTCCACCCTTGGCGGTAACTGGAGCTGGAGAATGAGAAAGCCTGCCACCGCAAAATCAGCAAAGCTTCTTAAAAGACTGGCTGAGGCATATTTAAGATAAAAGACAACAGGTAGACAAAATGGGATTAGACGACATTTTTAAAAAGCTCGCTGAGGGCAGAGCACCTGCCCCCACGGGAGCGGTAGAATATATAATAGTGGGACTTGGTAACCCGGGTACACAGTACGAAAATACCCGTCACAATGCAGGCTTTATGACTATAGATACCCTTGCAGAGGATTTAAAGACCGACGTAAAGAAGATAAAATTCAAATCCCTTGTGGGAGACTGCACCATAGGAGGAAAGCATTGCCTTTTAATGAAGCCCTCCACCTTTATGAACAACAGCGGAGAGGCTGTTGTGGAGGCGCTTAACTTCTACAAGCTGACCACCGAAAATCTGATAGTCGTATATGACGATATATCCCTTGACGTGGGCAGAATGAGAATCAGACAAAAGGGTAGTGACGGCGGTCATAATGGTATGAAAAGCATCATATACCTTACAGGAAGTGATAAATTCCCCCGTGTAAAGGTAGGCGTAGGAGCAAAGCCCCACCCCGATTTTCCTCTTGCCGACTGGGTATTATCCCCCTTTAAAAAGGAAGAGGGCGAGGCGCTTGAGTCCTGCCTGAAAAACGCTTCTGCATCTGTAAAGCTGATTGTAGAAGGCAAGATAAACGAAGCGATGAATAAGTATAATTCTTAAATCGAAAGAGCAGGCGCAAAATGGAAATATTTAAAAATATGGCTGAAGGTCTTGGTTCCTACAGACGTTCAGTAAAGCATATTTTGAGTGAAGAACCCGTCCCCATGCTGGTGACGGGGTTTTCGCACGTACATAAGGCACATTTTTTAGCGGCAATGGCGCAAAGCGATGACGTCAGGGCTTCTTTGCCGATTCTCTGTATAGTGGAGAGCGAAGCGGCGGCGGTAAGAATGTGCGAGGATATAAATACTCTTTGTGGCAAAAGAGCCGCATATCAGTTTCCGGCGGCGGATATGATACTGACCGATACCGAGGCACAGTCGGCGGAGTATTCTCACCGCAGAATAGAAGCCTTATCTGCGGCGGCAGGCGGCAGAGCGGATATCATAGTAGCCTCATCCGAGGCGTCACTTCAGCTCACAGTACCAATGGACGTACTGCGGGAGCATACCTTTGTGATAGAATCGGGTGCAGAGCTGGATACTGCGGAGCTTTCAAAAAAGCTTATTTCAGCAGGTTATTCAAGATGTGAGCTTATCGAGGGCAAGGGTCAGTTTTCTATTCGTGGCTCTCTTGTGGATATTTACCCTGTAAACAGCGAACAGCCGATAAGAGCAGAGCTTTGGGGAGATGAGGTGGATACAGTTTCCACCTTCGATATAGAAACCCAGAGAAGAACCGACTCTATCGACAGAGCTGAGATAACTCCCTGCTTTGAAACTGTTTTTTACAGCAACGAGGAGCTTATAGAAAAATTATCCGTCCTTCTTCAGAAGGCGGAAAAATCCAAAAAGAAAAACGAGGAGCTTGTAAAAAGACTCCGCCGTGATATTGCGAGACTTTCTGATAACGTAGGCGTGGGCAATCTCTACAGATATTTTCCGCTGTGCTACGAAAAGGCAGGGAGCGTCTTTGACTATGCAAAAACCCTTGTTGTCTGCGAGGGCTTTGCCTCTATGGATAATGCAAAGGGAGTCTGCGATTCTCATAACGAGGATTTAAAGCTTCTTGCCGAAAGCGGCTTTATCTGTAAGGGGCTTGACAGATACCTTTTTACAAAGGGCGAATATAAGGAGCTTATCGAGAAAAATACAAGGCTCTATATGGATACCTTCGTAAGAGGCGGCGGACTGGAGCTTTCTGATATTCAGAACGTGGACGCTGTCCAGCTTTCTCCCTGGAGCGGAGAATACAAGGTGCTTTGCGAGGAGCTTAAAGACTATATCGACAGAGGGTATTCCTGCGTAGTTTATGCAGGTACTGAAAAGGCGGCGAAGATTCTTGCAGGAGACCTGAGGGAAAGCGGACTGCCCGCCGACTTCTATCAGGATGCGAAAAAGCTTTATGCGAAGAAGATATACGTTCTTGCAGGTACGTTATCTGCAGGCTTTGAATATAAAGAAGAAAAAATAGCGGCAATGACAAGAAGTCAGGGAGCTATAACGAAGACTCCCGTAAAGCCGAGAAAATTCAAAAAGGGACAGCAGATAAGAAGCCTTGGGGATATTTCTCTCGGCGACCTTATAGTACACGAATCTCACGGTATAGGCGTGTTCGACGGCGTACAGAAGATGACAGCCGACGGCGTGCAGAAGGATTATATCAAGCTGAAATATGCAGGTACAGACGTGCTTTATATCCCCGTTACACATCTTGATATGATATCCCGATATATCGGTACGGGCGACGTGGGTACGGTAAAGCTGAACAAGCTCCATACCGACACTTGGAAAAAGGCGAAGGCAAAGGCAAAGACTGCCGCCAAGGAAATGGCGACCGAGCTTATAGAGCTTTATTCCAAGCGAATGAAGGCTCAGGGCTTCGCATTCTCTCCTGATGGCGAGCAACAGCATATCTTTGACGATCATTTCAATTATATCGAAACCGACGATCAGCTCAGATGTATAGAAGAAATAAAGCACGATATGATGCGTACAGCTCCGATGGAGAGACTTCTCTGCGGAGACGTAGGCTTCGGCAAGACCGAGGTTGCACTCCGTGCCGCCTTCAAATGCTTCCTTGACGGAAAGCAGTGTGCTATCCTTGTGCCTACAACTGTTCTTGCCTGGCAACACTACCAGACTGTACTCAAGAGAATGGAAGGCTTTAAGGTGAAGGTACAGCTTTTGTCCCGCTTCCGTAGTGCAAAGGAGCAGAAGCAGATCTTAAAACAGCTTGAAGAGGGCGATATTGATATTATTATCGGTACTCACAGACTTGTTCAGGATGACGTAAAGTTCTTTGATTTAGGTCTTGCTATAATTGATGAGGAGCAACGCTTCGGTGTAAATCATAAGGAAAAATTCAAGCAAAACTATAACGGAATAGACATTCTGACCTTGTCCGCAACCCCTATCCCAAGAACGCTCAATATGGCTATGACGGGAATCAGGGATATGAGCGTTATCGAGACTCCGCCCGGTGACAGACAGCCTATCACCACCTACGTGATAGAGCACGATAAGGGCGTTATCGCTCAGGCGATAAACAAGGAGCTTCGCCGTAACGGTCAGGTTTACTATCTGCACAACAGAGTAAGCAGTATCTATTCCTGTGCCGCATCCCTTCAGGAGATGATACCCGAGGCGAGAATCGGGGTAGCTCACGGAAAGATGGGCGAAGAGGAGCTTCTGGAGGTATGGCGCAAGCTTATCGACGCAGAAATTGATATTCTTGTATGTACTACTATTATAGAGACGGGCGTCGACGTACCTAACTGCAACACCCTTATTATCGAAAATGCCGATAATATGGGACTTGCTCAGCTCCACCAGTTAAGAGGAAGAGTCGGCAGAACAAACCGCAGAGCTTATGCCTATTTCACCTTCAAGCGTGGAAAGGTGCTCAGCGAAATAGCCACAAAACGACTTGACGCTATAAGAGAATTTACAAAGTTCGGCTCAGGCTTCAGGATTGCAATGAAGGATCTGGAGATAAGAGGTGCAGGCTCGGTACTGGGACAAAGCCAGTCGGGACACCTTGCCACAGTCGGCTATGATATGTACGTAAAACTGCTTACCGAGGCGGTTATGGAACAGCAGGGAAAAGCTCCCGAAATCCGCCCCGAATGTCTTGTTGATATAAAGATAGACGCCTATATCCCCGAAAGCTATATTTCAAGCCCCGGTCAGCGAATCGACTGCTACAGAAAAATTGCCCTCATCGAAACCGAAGAGGATGCGACTGACGTACTGGATGAGCTTATAGACCGCTACGGCGACGTGCCAAGAGCAGTCGTAGGACTTGTAAAGGTAGCAAAATACCGACATATGGCTCAGGATATGCATATCACCGAAATCATACAAAGCGGTGACTTTATGCTTTTCTACCCCGAAGAGGTGAACGAAAAGAGTATGGAAAGAATCTCTTTGGTAGCGGAAAAATTCGGCAAGAATATGACGCTGAATCTCACGGGTAAAGCAAACTTCAAGGTGAAAATGGATAAGAAAGCCACTCCGCTGGACGTAATGAAGGACGTACTCACCGCAATGAAGGGAAAGGATGTATAGAATGAATAAAAAAAGCCCGGCAAAAAAGAAGATAATTACCGCCCTTTGTGTAACAGGCGGCATCCTCCTTCTGATAGCTTCCTTTTTCCTGCGTGATTTATTGCTCCGTGCAGGCGTTGTGGAGTATGACAGCAGGGAAGTAATTCAGGTGAAGAATAAATATTCCGCCTCCCTTGACGCTATTGTGACAGAGGGCAAGGAAAAGGATTTTGTTATAACCTCAAAGCACGGCGGATTGTTTGAAAAATCCGTAATTACCGCTGATGGAGACAGCAAGTCCGTTTACGAAAGGCTTAAAAATAACGTGGACGTTCTGTGCCACTCCTATTGCTATACTATTATAAGTGAAAAGGGAGTTGTTACGATAACCTTCAATCAGTCCGGTACTAAAAAGCTTATATACAGCGAAGCAAAGCCGGAAAAGAAATCCGAAAAGGATATTCTTTCCGACCTTAAAGAAAACTGGTACTATTATGAAGAGGTGAAGGAATGAGCAATATAATACTTATAGGTATGCCCGGTGCAGGAAAAAGTACCATAGGGGTACTGCTTGCAAAGTCGATGGGTTATAATTTTCTTGACACCGATCTTATAATACAGAGTCAACAGAAAAAGAAGCTTCAGCAAATCATTGACGAAGAGGGAATCGACGCCTTTTTAAAATGCGAGGAGCGGGCGCTTCTGTCGATTGACTTCGATTGTACGGTGGTAGCCACGGGTGGCTCGGCAATATTTTCTGAAAAGGGTATGGAGCATCTGAAAAAGGAAGGCGTCTGCGTTTATCTTAAAGTAGATGAGCAGGAGCTTATCAGAAGACTCAGTAATATAAAAACCAGAGGAATCGCCTGCAGAAAGGGTGAGACCGTAGCAGAAATAATAGAGGAGAGAAGGGCATATTACGAAAAATATGCCGACGTAACCATAAATTGCGAGAGTGCTACCGCAGAGCAGATGGTGGAAAGAATAATAGAGTCAATATAGTGTAAAAGGCGGGAATATCAGAAGATATTTCCGCTTATTTTTTACATAAAATACCCTATTTTTACAGCTGTTTAGTAATTATGCACAAATCCGAAGGTGAGATTTCTACACCTGTATTTCAATTTTCACGAAAAAACTATTGTAATTTTTTAGATTTTCGTATATAATTTAAACATCCCGTAAAATTTATTACGAAAGGACGAAAAACAATATGAAAACTTACAAATGCAAAAACATCCGAAACATTGCCCTTTTAGGTCACGGTGGAAGCGGAAAGACTTCCGTAGTAGAAGGTCTGCTTTACAAGTGTGGCGAAATCGAGAGAATGGGTAAGGTATCCGACGGTAGCTCCGTATGTGACTACGATCCTGAAGAAATCAAGAGAAAGGTTTCCCTCGGTACTTCTCTCGCATACTGCCAGTGGAAGGATGTTAAAATCAATATATTGGATACTCCCGGCCAGTTTGACTTTGCGGCTGGTATGTACGAGGGCCTCAGCGCCGCAGAAAGCGCAGTAATCGCACTTCCTGCCAAGGACGGCGTTCAGGTTGGTACGATCAAGGCGTACAGAGAGGCTGTAAAGCACGGCAAGGCTACAATGTTCGTAGTAACGAGAATGGAAGAAGAAAACTCCAACTTCTACAAGTGCCTTGAAGAATTAAAGACAGAGTTCGGCCCCTCAATCTGCCCTATCGTTGTTCCCTTTGACAAGTACGGAACAGTAGAAAGCTACATCAACCTTCTCGAAATGAAGGCTTATACATACGAAAACGGCGTACCCACAGAGGTAGAAATGCCCGCTTCAGAAAATCGTCTTAAAGGTCTTCGTGCCGCAATGGCAGAAGCGGTTGCAGAAACCGACGAAGAGCTTATGATGAGATTCTTTGAAAACGAAGGCGAGGACTTCACAGAGGCTGAGCTTATCAAGGGACTTCATGACGGTATCGATAAGGGTTATATCACCCCTGTTGTATGCTGTTCAGGTGATACTCTTGCAGGTATCGATATGATGCTCAACACTATAGTATATATGCTCCCCAGCCCTGACGAAAGAGGCGGCGAGCTTTCTGCAAACGGCGACAAGATAGCATATGACGAAACAAAGCCTCTTGCGGTTAAGGTGTTCAAGACTGTAGCCGATCCCTTCGTAGGTAAGATGAGCTACGTAAAGGTAGTAAACGGCACACTTGCCGCAGGTGCAAGCGTATATAACCAGAGAACAGGTGAAACTGAAAGACTCGGCAAGCTCCTTGCTCTGCAGGGTAAGAAGTCCGAGGAAATGATCGAAGCTTATGCAGGCGACATCATCGCAGTTACAAAGCTTGGTGCAAACACAGGCGATACTCTTACAGCTTCAGGTCTTGGCGTAGAGTTTGCAAGAGAGGTATTCCCCGAGGCTTGCTTCTACAAGGCTGTTTCTGCTAAGAACAAGAACGATGAAGGTAAGATCAGTAACGCTATAAAGAGAATGATTGAAGAAGATCTCACACTTTCATACATCCACAATCACGAAACACATCAGAGAATTTTAGGCGGTCTTGGTGAACAGCATCTTGATGCAGTCATCTCCAAGATGAAGGCTAAATTCGGTGTAGACGTAGAGGTTTCCGAGCCTGTCATCGCATACCGTGAATCTATCCGCAAAAAGGTTACCGCTGAAGGCAAGCACAAGAAACAGTCGGGCGGTCACGGTCAGTACGGTCACGTTAAGATCGAATTCGAACCCTGCGACAGCGAAACTCTTATATTTGAAGAAAGAGTATTCGGCGGTAGCGTTCCCAAGAACTTCTTCCCCGCAGTTGAAAAGGGACTTCAGGAAAGTATGGCACACGGCGTGCTTGCAGGCTACCCCGTTGTAAACTTAAAGGCTACTCTCTTTGATGGCTCCTACCATGACGTAGACAGCTCCGAGCAGGCATTCAAGATGGCGGCTCACTTAGCCTTCAAGCAGGGACTTCCCAACGCTTCACCTTGCCTCCTCGAACCCGTTTGTCACGTAAATATCGTTCTTGACGATGCAAGCACAGGCGACGTTATGACGGTAGTAAACAAGCGCAGAGGTACAGTTCTCGGTATGAATCCTTCCGAAACCGAAAAGGGTATGACTGTTCTCGAAGCTACAATGCCTCAGGCAGAAATAACCGACCTTGCAACAGTTATCCGTCAGATAACAAGAGGTATGGGTTACTTCACTTCAACCTTTGAACGCTACGATCAGTTACCTCAGGCTCTCGAAGCTGACGTAATTGCTAACGCTCCCAAGTTCAGCGAGTACGAAGGTTAATATACTATTATAAATATAATATAAAGGGCGGTGCCGTTTTCCGGTGCCGCCTTGTTATTTTTGTTCCTGGCTGTAATGTCCTGTAAACCTTATCACAAAGCCATAAACGACGTTTTTTGCGTTATCACGATAAAGCGGTTTGTTGTGCAGAATTACCACTAAAGCGGCTTTGTGTTTGGTACTTTCGTCTAAAATGCGAAGG
This sequence comes from Ruminiclostridium sp., assembly GCA_017465545.1. Classification (GTDB taxonomy): domain Bacteria; phylum Bacillota; class Clostridia; order Oscillospirales; family Ruminococcaceae; genus Ruminiclostridium_E. The sequence goes on along the minus strand of JAFTVY010000065.1, from coordinate 2,119 downwards.
GAAAACCGACTTTCAAATTCGGGGATTCGCCTAAAATATTTTACAGTAAATGGAATATGAATCCAGAAAAATACAAATTGCAATTTGAGAAACGAATTAAAATCAGACTTTCTTGTGCATTTTCAACAAAAATCGGCTAACTTTTTTATTTGACATTTCCAAAAAACCTTAATATAATGTTTAAAGCCTCCGGAAAAGGCTAAAATGGAAAAGAAAATCGTATAGTAAAAAGTAAGAAAGCAAGTCAGAAAAGAACAACGGAAAGAAAGGTTTTATTATGATTACCAGGATTAAGAATTCAAAGCTGACGATTATGGCAACAAAGAATACGCTTTTAAGACTCGCACTTATCTGTGCCAGCGTCTTTGCAGTATTCACGATGACAGGTCTGCTTTATTTCAGAAACGACGTAAGAATAACAGACGGAGACAAGGAACGTATCGTTTACACGGTAAGCGAGGATCCTAAGGCTATTTTAAGAGAAAACCACATTGCACTGGGCGCATATGACAAGATAGAGTTCAGCGGCTTTGGTGAAAGAGGCGAAACGGCAGAGCTTATCGTAAAGCGTGCCTTTGCGGTTGAGGTTTATGCAGACGGCGAAAAGATAGCGGACGTTTACACGGTTGACAGCACGGTAGAAACGCTTTTAAAGGATTTCGGTGTAGAATTCAGCCAGTATGATTTAGTTACACCTGCAAGAAACGAAATGGTAAAGCAGGGCGAAAAAATCGAAATCACAAGAGCCTATGACGTAAATATTACGGCAGACGGCAAGGTTACTACAGTAGGATGCTACAACAACACGGTGGCTGAGCTTCTTGAAAGAGCGGGCATCACTCTTGACAAGGACGATATGGTATCCGAAGAGCTTGACAAGGTTGTAACCGATAGCTGTGATATAAAGGTATCAAGAGTTGAAATTGTAGAAGAACACGAAGAAGAGATTATTCCTTACGAAACGCTTAAGGTACCCAGCATTGCTATGGCAATAGGCGACAGCGAGGTTCGTACAAAGGGCGTAAACGGAATTGTAAGAAAGACAACCACCACAACCTACATCGACGGAGTCAAGGTGGACGTATCAAAGAACACGGTAGTTCTTCAGAAGAAGGTTGACGAGGTTATTGCCGAGGGTAGCTCAGTAGTAGAACCCTACTGCAAGATCGACGATCCCTCTATCGTTTTAGAAAACGGACGTCCCGTAAATTATGAATACATCGTATCGGGCAAGGCTACAGCCTATACAGCTCCTATGGGCGCATACACAGCCAGCGGCAGACTTGCCGAGATAGGCACCTGCGCAGTAAACCCCAACGTTATCCCCTACGGCTCAAAGCTCTACATTGTAGGTCAGAATGACAACGTATGCTACGGCTATGCCATTGCGGCTGACACAGGTGACGGTATGATGGATGGCAGTATCCCCGTTGACTTATATATGGGTAACTGCGAGGATCATTACTACGATTCCTGCGCATGGGGACTGCAGTACGTGGATATTTACGTTATCGAAGTAGGCGACAACGAATATCTGTGGTAACGTAGCACCTTCGATGCAGCTCGATTGCAATTTGTCTCGGACAAATTGCAAAGTGATGTTTCGTGCTTTGCACGAAGTGATGCACGGCTACGCCGTGTGATGTACCGACTCCGTCGGAGTGATGTTTCGTGCTACGCACGAAGTTGTGGAATCCGCCTGCGGCGGATGGATATTGAAAGGCGTTCAGATTTTCTGAACGCCATTTTTGTTGGTGTATGTGAGATTGCAATTTGGCGGGTTGCACCCGCAGGCGGTTCCGCCTTTTTAAAGAATGCGATTTGCAGAGATTCGTTGACGGCGGTTTCACACGTTGGTTGTATTTCAAATTGAAATTTGACGGGTTGCACCCGTGGGCATTTCCGCCTTTTTATATCAGGTATCTATATGAAGATAGCGAAACGGCGGTTTCACATATTGGTTTTATTTCATATTTGGGTTTGACGGGGAGATTGGTGTAATATAAATAACGGGTCGTCGAGGACGCCGACCCCTACATTTCCCCTATAAATTTTTGTGGGCAAGGCATTACAAATCCCGTTTTCATCGGTATTTATGGCAATATTATCACAATATTAT
>JAFTVY010000064.1 GCA_017465545.1 Ruminiclostridium sp. | reverse complement strand
GAATCAATTGCCTTTGGCAATTGATGGATTTTAAAAGGTGCATTATAAAGCCTTCTCCCTCGGGAGAAGGTGGCAAATGACACTCCGTGTCATTTGACGGATGAGGTGTAACCCCGGCAAATTGAAATTTGACGCTCCGCTGGGGTTATTGTAGCCCCCAACCCCCAGCCCCCCTTCCCCCTTAGGGAAGGGGGAAAATAGAGGGGCTACCGCCCCTTGGAACCCTTTGGGGCTACCGCCCCAACCCCCGTTTATACCGGCGTTTGTGGGCTATTTCTAAAATGTGTTTACAACAATGTTGTTCTCCCGCCGTTAACGAATCTCTGCAAATCGCATTCTTTAAAAAGGCGGGAACCGCCCGCGGGTGCAACCCGCCAAACCCCAATTTGACAACCATTTATAATCCATCAATTGCCTTAGGCAATTGATACCACTTCTCTTCACTCTTCACTCTTCACTATTACCTGAAATTCGCAAAGCGAATTTCAAATCCACCAATTGCTACCATAGGAAATCAAAGACGCCTTCGCTTGTCAAAGGCGTCTTTATTATTTTATTGTGTATTTGTATTGTTATTATTGGGTGTTGTGCTTGTGCTACCCTTGTTTGTTTCAAGGCTTACGAAGGGATTTACACCGTCACCGATGATCTGGGGAAGCTCGCCGTTCCAGTTTGTTATCTTGAGATATTCTATATAGTTGGGGCTGTTTTCAAGCTGTTCCTGAACCTTCTGGATCGCATAGGCGTTAGCGTCGGCTTCAAGCTTCTTACTGTCTGCCTCAGCCTGAGCGGCAATAACTATCTGCTTTGCCTCTTCTTCCTTTTCCTTGGTCTTGTTTTCCATCTTCAAAGCATCCTGAGCGGCAATAACCTTTGCCTGAATGGAAGCCTCGAAAGCGTCGTCAAAGCTCAGGTTTTCGATAGCGAAGGATTCTACCACGATACCATCAAGAGCGAGTATCTCCTTCAGCTTGTCTTCAATCTTCTGCTGAACGTCGGCACGGGACTGTACCAGCTCTTCTGCCTTTACCTTACCGATCTCGTTCTTTGAAATCTTGGCAACGTTCTGTACAAGAAGCTTTGTTTCTACGTTGTCAATACCAACGTTTCTGATAAGGTCGGAAAGCTTTGAACGGTCATAACGGTAGTTGAGCTTCATCTTAAGCTCCTGAACCGTCTGTGTATCGCTGGTATAAGCGTCTGCGGTAACGTCGTAAATCTGCTCACGGATGTCTACCTGTCTGATTTCTTCTACAAAGGGAATGCAGAAGTTAAGACCGGGAGTGAGGTCATCCTGCGTAATCTTACCGAAGGTGTACTTGACACCGATAAAGCCTTCGTTAACAATGGAGAAGCAGTTGAAAAGCACGATAAGTGCGATTACTACCAGCACGCCGATAAATACTAAAGTACCAACCTTCTTGTTGTCAGCGTTGTTTGATGATGAGCTTTTGCCCTGGGTTGAAAATTTCATTTCTGCCATTTTGTTTTGTCCTTTCTTTTGTGAGATACATCTCATCCGTCACCTTGCGGTGACACCTTCTCTTTCAGGAGAAGGCTTTGAAATGTATCATTATAACGGGAATGAGGTCGCCCTCTGCATTTGCAGTATAATAATTATACCGCATTATTGTTAAACATATTTTAATTGTTTACAATTTCAGAATATTTATCGTTAAGCTCTACGCCCTTCTTATCCTCTTCTGTGGGGAGCTGTTCAATCTGCTTGAACGCCTGAGAGAGCATAAGCTTGATTCTGTTTATCTGGTTTACCTCAGATGCGCCGGGATCGTAGTCAACCGCAATAATGTTTGACTTGGGATTTCTGCGACGAAGCTCGCCTATGATACCCTTACCTGTAACGTGGTTAGGCAGACAAGCAAAGGGCTGCATACAGATGATGTTATTTACACCGCTGTGGATAAGCTCGATCATTTCAGCGGATAAGAACCAGCCTTCGCCTGCAATGTTACCCGTTGATACGATGCCGTCAACCAGCTTTCTCATTTCGCTTATCTTCATGAATGAGCCGAACTTTGTGCCTTCTATAGCCTTCTTGTAGCAGCCTGCCATTCTTTCGATAAAGCTTATAGCCATATTCATTACCTTGTATCTTGTATTTGATACAGTCAGTAATTCGTGACGTGAATTTGCATGGTCGCATATGTAGTAGATAAAGCCCATAAGATCGGGTACTACCGCCTCTGCGCCCTCAGCCTCAACTAAATCAACCGCAAAGTTGTTTGCCGCAGGGTGATACTTTACAAGAATCTCACCGACAAGACCTACTCTCGGCTTTACTATATCAAGGCAGGGAATAGAATCAAAGTCCTTAACGATTGCCTTTACGTTCTTATTGAACTTTGCAAGAGAAAGGCTCTTGATATCCTTTTTGAGCTGTTCGTTCCACTTTTCGTACATGGCGTTGGTTGCGCCCTTTTCAGCTTCATATGGTCTTACTCTGTATACACAGCGGCTTAATACGTCGCCGTAGATAAGGCTCATAAAGGCACGCATAGCAAGGGGAAGCGTTATCTTGAAGCCGGGCTGTTTTTCCATACCGACTACGTTTAAGGAAATCAGCGGAATCTGATCGTGTCCTGCATCCTTCAGCGCCTTTTTCAGCATACCGATATAGTTTGTTGCACGGCAGGCACCACCCGTCTGGGTAATGAGTACCGCTAACTTATCCTTATCGTATGCGCCTGTATTTATAGCGTGGAGAAGCTGTCCTATAGTGATTATCGCAGGGTAGCAAGCATCGTTGTTTACGTACTTCAGACCTTCTTCAATAACCTCCTTGGAGTAGTTCTTCTGTACTACAAGGTTGTAGCCGCAGTAGTGGAATGCCGCTTCTAATATCTCAAAGTGCATAGGCGCCATCTGGGGAGCAATGATGGTATATTCCTTTCTCATTTCCTTTGTAAACTTAGGCTGAGGAATATAACCCCTGAACTCGCCTGCAGGCTTTATGCCGTTTCTGTCACGCTCTTCCATAACGGAAATAAGTGAGCGCAGTCTGATTCTTGCCGCACCGAGGTTGTTTACCTCGTCTATTTTAAGTACGGTATACATTCTGCCGTAGCCCTGGAGAATTTCCTGTACCTCGTCGGTAGTAACCGCATCAAGACCACAGCCGAAGCTGTTGAGCTGAACAAGCTCAAGCTCGGGAGTCTGTCCTACCAAGGTAGCCGCACTGTAAAGTCTTGTATGATACATCCACTGGTCAACTACACGGATAGGTCTTACTACGTTTCCGAGGTGTGCAATACTGTCCTCGGTCAGTACCGCAAAGCCGTAGCCGTTTATCATTTCGGGGATGCCGTGATTTATTTCGGGGTCCACGTGGTAAGGTCTGCCTGCAAGTACGATACCCTTACTGCCGGTATCCTTGAGGAGCTTCAATACCTCTTCGCCCTTCGCCTTTATATCATCCTTGAAGCGCTTGTCTTCGGCATATGCCGCCTTAAGCGCAGGACCTATCTCCGCACCGCCTATACCCATAGGCATAAATTCCTCGATAAGTCTTTCCAGCATTCTGTCCTCATCATAGATGGGTAAGAAGGGATTCATAAAGGTTATATCCTCTTCACGAAGCTCGGGAACGGAGTTCTTTATAACCTCGCTATAGGTAGCTACTACGGGGCAGTTGTAGTGGTTGTCACCGCCGCCGCCGTTGTCCATTTCATAAGGTAATGAAGGATAGAATATGAACTTTACGCCGTCGTCAAGGAGCTTCATTATATGTCCGTGGGAGAGCTTTGCAGGATAGCAGACCGATTCAGAGGGCATAGTTTCGATACCTCTGTCGTATATCTCACGGCTGGACTTGGGGGAGAGCTTTACGCTGTAGCCAAGCTTTGTAAAGAAGGTGAACCAGAAGGGGTAGTTTTCGTAGAGTCCTAAAACTCTCGGAATACCCACAACGCCTCTTGGCGCATCCTTTTCGGGTAAGGGTTCATAATCGAAAAGTCTGTTGTATTTGTATTCAAAAAGGTTGGGCAGGGTGGATTTCTTTGTGCCGAGTCCCGCACCTCTTTCACAGCGGTTATTGGTTATGTACTTTGTGCCATCGTTGAAACGGCTGATCGTAAGTAAGCAGTTGTTTGAACATCTGCCGCAACGGGCGGTTGTTTTCTTTATTTCAAAGGTTTCTAACTTTTCAGGCTTTGCTATGGTACTGCCCTCGTTATCGTCTCTTTCAAGAGCTACTAAAGCACTACCGTATGCGCCCATAAGTCCTGCCTTGTCAGGTCTTATGACCTCTCTGCCGCAGGTAAGCTCAAAGGCACGCAGTACGCTGTCATTAAGGAACGTACCGCCCTGAACGATTATCTTTTCGCCCATTGCCTTGGGATCATGTATCTTTATAACCTTGAATAAGGCGTTCTTTACTACCGAGTAGGAAAGACCTGCGGAGATATCAGCAACGCTGGCGCCTTCCTTCTGTGCCTGCTTTACACGGCTGTTCATAAATACAGTACAACGGGAGCCTAAATCTACGGGATTTTCTGCGGTAAGACCGATTTTAGCGAATTCCGCCGATTCCATACCGAGAGCGTTGGCAAAGTTCTGGATAAAGGAGCCGCAGCCTGAAGAACAAGCCTCGTTCAGCAGAATGCTTTCGATTTCGCCGTTCTTTACTCTCATGCACTTCATATCCTGACCGCCGATGTCGAGGATAAATTCTACACCGGGGAGGATACGTTCTGCCGCCTTGTAGTGAGCCATAGTTTCGATCTCACCAAAGTCAACGCCCAGCGCCGCCTTGATAAGATGCTCACCGTAGCCGGTAGCCGTACCCTTTGCTATATACGCCTTTTCAGGCATTTTGCTGTAGATGTCCTTTAAGATGCCGATAACCGACTTTAAGGGATCGCCCATATTATTTCCGTAGTAGGAATATAATATCTCGCCCTTGTCGTCGATAAGTACCGCCTTTGTGGTGGTAGAGCCGGCGTCTACACCGAGATAGCATTTGCCCTCGTGCTTTGAAAGATCCTTTTCAGGAATAACGTTCTTTGCGTGTCTTTCGGCAAATTCCTTCTTTTCCTGCTCGTCTTTGAATAAAGGAGCAAGTCTTTCTACCTCGTGTACTTCGACTGTTGAAAGGGTTGCAAGACTGTCATTAAGGGATTTTACATCGATTTCCCCTCTGTTGTCGGCAAGCGCCGCACCCATGGCAACGAAAAGATTTGCATCGGGCGGGAATACGATATGCTCATCGTCAAGAGCAAGAGTCTCAATGAATCTCTTACGAAGCTCTGACAGATAGTGTAAGGGGCCGCCTAAGAATGCAACGTAGCCACGGATAGGCTTGCCGCAGGCAAGTCCGCTTATAGTCTGATTTACTACCGACTGGAAGATAGAAGCCGCCACGTCGCTCTTTTTAGCGCCATCGTTTAAAAGAGGCTGAATATCGCTCTTTGCGAAAACGCCGCAACGGGATGCTATGGGGTAGATGGTGGTATAGTCCTTGGCAAGCTCGTTAAGTCCCGTGATGTCGGTATTGAGAAGAGCCGCCATCTGATCGATGAACGCACCCGTACCGCCTGCACAGGTACCGTTCATTCTCTGCTCGATACCGCCCGTGAGATAGGTGATCTTTGCATCCTCACCGCCAAGCTCGATAGCTACGTCAGTCATGGGGATGAACTGCTCTATTGCGTTTGTACCTGCAGATACCTCCTGCACAAAGGGGATGTCCAGCCACTGTGCAACGGAAATTCCGCCCGAGCCGGTTACGGCTATGGTGGCCTTTTCATCCTTTATAGTTTCGAGACAGCCACCGAGTACCTCAGCGATGGTCTTTTTTATGTCGGAATAATGTCTTTGATAATTTTTATAGACAGGCTCATTCTTTTCATCAAGTACGGCAATCTTTACCGTGGTTGAGCCTACGTCAAGTCCTATATGAAGCATTATGGATTTCCTTTCTGTTTTGCCTTTGGTGTCTGATATTATACAACACCATATTAAATTATACATTAACTGAAGGATAATTTCAAGAGAAATTTATAAATTTGTGAGAAAGATACGGCAAATGTTTAAATTTGCCTTGCAAATTTAAGCGATGTATCGTGCCTTGCACGGAGTTGTAGAATCAATTGTTGTCAAATTGGAGTTTGTCGGGGAGATTGGTGTAATATAAATAACGGGTCGTCGGGGTAAAAAACGGGTCGTCGGGGACGCCGACCCCTACGGACGTGGTTTATAATATTGCGATAATATTGCCATAAATACCGATGAAAACGGGATTTGTAATGCCTTGCCCACAAAAAATTATAGGGGAAATGTAGGGGGCGGCGTCCCCGACGCCCCGCATAAATTACCACATCTTTTGATGGTGCAACCCGTCAAACCCCAACTTACCAACAAAAAAGGCGTTCTCCGAACGCCCTTTCATAATCCATCAATTGCCTTTGGCAATTGATACCACTTCTCTTCACTTTTCACTCTTCACTATTACCTAAAATTCGCAAAGCGAATTTCAAATCCATCAATTGCCTTCGGCAATTGATACCACAACTTCGTGCGTAGCACGAAACATCACTCCGACGGAGTCGGTACATCATTCGGCGTAGCCGTGCATCACTTCGTGCAAAGCACGAAACATCATTGTTAAATTTGCCAAAGGCAAATTTAACCTCTCCGACTCTTTGCGACAGATTATTCGGACAGGCTGTGGTATTATAGAGAAAACCGTAAAGGAAAGGAGCTTATATATGAACGTTACCTTTACAAGAACTGACGAGCTGTTATCTGCAAGGCTTTACGGCGAGATAGACCATCACACGGCACGGGATATGCGGATGCTTATCGACAGCGAGATAGAAGGCACTCTGCCCAAATCGCTGATACTGGATTTTTCCGGGGTGCAGTTTATGGACAGCTCGGGGATAGGTCTTATATTAGGCAGAAAAAGACTTGTGGAGGCACTGGGCGGCGGACTTTATATAAAGAATACAAAGCCTCACATCCGCAAGATAATTTCCCTTGCCGGACTGGACAACCTTATTATAAGTGAAAGGAGCAAATAAGTGAAGTATCTGAATTATTTTAAAATGACCATTCCCGCCCTGTCCCGTAACGAGAGCTTTGCAAGAACGGCGGTCTCCGCCTTCGTATCCCAGCTCGATCCCCTTGTATCCCAGCTTTCGGATATAAGGGCGTCGGTGTCCGAGGCGGTGACAAACTGTATAGTACACGCCTATGACGGAAAGGACGAGGCTGGTAAAATCACCATAACCGCAAAAATAAACGAGGATACAGCCTACATAAGGATAAAGGACAACGGTTGCGGAATAGAGGATATAAAGCAGGCGATGGAGCCTTTATTCACCACAAAGCCTGAGGAGGAGCGCACGGGACTCGGCTTTGCGGTAATGGAAAGCTGTGCCGACAAGGTGAAGGTAAGCTCGGGGAAGAATAAGGGTACTACCGTTTCCCTCACCTTTAAAATTGTGAAAAAGGAGGTGCTATGAAGGAGGAAAGGGATAATTCCTTCGTGACTGAGCATTTCGGTCTGGTACATTCGATAGCAGGAAGATTCAAAGACAGGGGTATAGAATACGAGGAGCTTTTTTCGGTGGGCTGTGTGGGACTTTTAAAGGCGGCGAATGACTTTGACGAAAGCAGGGGGCTGAAATTCTCCACCTATGCAGTACCCGTTATAATGGGAGAGATAAAACAGCTTTTCCGTGACGGCGGAATTATAAAGGTCAGCCGTAGCCTGAAAGAGCTTTCCCTGAAGGCTACAAGACTGCAGGAGCAGATGCTGAAAAATGGTGAGGAGCCTACAATATCCGTCCTTGCACAGAGGCTGTCGGTGACGAGTGAGGAAATCTCCGAGGCACTCTGCTCCGCCCTGCCACCCGTCTCTTTAAGCTATTACGATGAGGATGACGAGGAGTCACAGATGGATATCCCCATAGAAGCGCCCCAGCTGAAGGCAACGGAAATAATCGCCCTGCGGCAGATAATAGACGAGCTGTCCGACCTTGACAAAAGGCTTATCCGCTACCGTTACTGGGGGAATTATACCCAGAGCAGAACGGCACAGCTACTTGGTATGACTCAGGTGCAGGTGTCAAGAAGAGAACGTAAGCTGCTTGCAATGATAAAGGAAAAGATGCTATGCTGATTGAGTTTGCGAGGAAGATTTAAAGTAAGTAGTTTGACGGCGGGTTGCACCATCAAAAATGCGGTAATTTATGCGGGTCGTCGAGGACGCCGACCCCTACATTTACCACCAATATAGCGGAGAGCGTGTAGGGGGCGGCGTCCCCGACGCCCCGTTTTCATATTACATCAATCTCCCCGATAAATTTCAATTTATCTTATCTCCTCATCCGTCAGGTCATTTTTTAAGTTATTACGTAAATTTTATACAGTTTCACTAAAGATGTATTATTATTTTAGTAAAAATGCATATTGAAAATTGTGTGAAAATTTGATATAATGTGGTTACTATGAATACTTGTAATCGTTTTAACGGGTATTCGTAAAAACAACATATTTATATGGAGGAAAATTAAAATGCAGATCAAGAAGATCCTTGGTGCTATCGTTGCTACAGCAGCAGCAGGCACAATGGTTGCAGCAGCAGCCGCAGAAGCTTTCAACGGCTATATCTATTTTCAGTCAACACCCTACTCATTCAGAAATGCGTATGGCGATGCTACTTACGGACATGATTCAGGTTACTTTGACAAGTTCATCACATGGGGCGGCAACGATCCTGAAACATATCCTGACTACGAAGACAAGTTCGATTACGATATCGAAGGCTACGTACTCGATGCAACATACGTTGACGTAGCTATCGACGGTGCAGGTACATACAAGGTATCTGCAGAAGTTGACTTCGCAGTAGACAGCTCCACAGCATTCAACAGCTTCGGTGTAAGCACAGACTTACCCTGGAAGGCTGCTGACACAGACGGCGTTGCTCCCTTCGACGTAACAGACGTTAAGGTATGGTTTGACGGCGTAGAAGTTGCAAGCGGCGACATCGACGTTATCAGCGACTTAAACGGTTTTGCAACAATCGAAATCTGCAACATCTACGGTGCAGAGCCTGCTAAGACATGGGCACCTTCCGTTGCTGACGCTTACCCCACAACAAAGCTCGAAATCGAATTCACAATCGCTGAAGCTGCAGCTCCCGAGACAGAAGCTCCCGAGACAGACGCTCCTGCAACTGACGCTCCTGCAACAGATGCACCCGCAACTGACGCTCCCGCAACAGACGAAAAGCCCAACACAAACACAGGTGTTGAAGGTATCGCTCTCGTAGCTGGTATCGCTGTTCTCGCAACAGGCGCAGTTGTAGTTTCCAAGAAGAGAAAGTAATTTCTGATTGACAGAAACTAAGCTTAACTAAAAATGAGAAGGCTATCTTCGGATAGCCTTCTTTTTTTATTGAAATCCATATAATTTTATGATAGAATAATACTATACTGAATAAAGGAGCTATCTATGAATTTTCCGACCTTTGATATAAATAAAGTAAAAACTCCCTGCTACGTGACGGAGGAGTGCTATCTTAAATATAACGGCGAAATTTTAAAATCCGTGCAGGACAGGACGGGCTGTAGGATACTGCTTGCCCAGAAGGCTTTTTCTATGTACAGCACTTATCCCCTGCTCAAAAATTACCTTGCAGGTACTACCGCCAGCGGCGCATATGAGGCGAGACTTGGCTATGAACATTTCGGCTGCTATGAGGGTAAGGAAACCCACGTGTATTCCCCTGCCTATAAGAAAAGCGATATCGACGAGCTTATAAATTATGCGGAGCATTTTGTATTCAACAGTATAAGACAGTTCAGTTTACACAAGGAAAAATTATCGGGTAAATCCTGCGGAATAAGGGTAAATCCCCGTTTTTCTACCCAGGGAGATCACGAGATATACGATCCCTGCGCAAAAAATTCAAGGCTTGGACAGACTGTGGAGAGTTTTAAAGCGGACGTAGAAAAATACGGTCTTGACGGAATTTCGGGACTGCATTTTCATACCCTTTGCGAGCAGAATTCCGACGATCTGGAAAGCACCGCAATGGAGGTAGAAAAGCAGTTCGGAGAATATCTTTATGATATGAAGTGGATAAACTTCGGCGGCGGTCATCATATCACAAGAGATGATTACGATATTGAAAGGCTTGTAAGGGTAATAGAGCATTTTAAATGCAAATACGACCTTCAGGTATATTTAGAGCCGGGCGAGGCGGTTGCCCTTAACGCAGGCTTTTTGGTATCCGAGGTGGTTGATATAATCGACGGCAGTAAAAACGGCGATATGGATATAGCGATAATGGACGTGTCCGCCGCCTGCCATATGCCTGACGTACTGGAAATGCCCTACCGCCCGAAGCTACTGGACAGCAGAAATTCCCTTGCGGGAGAAAAGGGTGAAAAAGCTTATACCTACCGACTCGGCACAGTCACCTGCCTTGCAGGTGATATTATCGGGGATTACTCCTTCGATGAGCCTTTAAAGGTGGGCGACAGACTGGTTTTCTGTGATATGGCTATTTATTCTATGGTAAAAAACAACACCTTCAACGGTATGGCATTACCGACTATTTATTACAATACCGAGGAAGGCTTAAAGCTGATACGTGAATTTACTTACGATGATTTTAAAAGCAGGATATAGGGGGATATTATGAAGATTAAAGCGGTTATATTCGATATGGACGGGCTTATGCTGGATACCGAAAAGCTGCTCGTAAGGTTCTGGTGCGAGGCGGCTAATTCTCTCGGCTTTCCTATGGAGAGATGGCACGCCCTGGCACTACGCTCCTTTTCGGGAAAGTTTGCAAAGCCACAGCTTAAGGAATGGTTTGGTGAGGATTGCGATTACCTTACTATAAGAAATCTCCGTGTAAAGCTGATGGCGGAATATACCGACAAATACGGCATAGAAAAAAAGCCGGGACTCGATACCCTGCTTGATTATTTAAAGGAAAAGGGCTACCGCACCGCAGTAGCCACCGCAACCAACGTAGAAAGAGCCGCAGAGTATTTAAAACAGCTTGGGGTGTATGATAAATTCGAACAGATAATCTGTGGAAATATGCTGGAAAACGGCAAGCCCTGTCCCGATATTTATCTCTATGCCTGCGAAAAGTTAAGTCTTTCACCTTCAGAATGTATGGCACTGGAGGACAGCCCCAACGGGGTAAAATCCGCAAGTAGTGCAGGCTGTGTTACCGTTATGGTACCCGACCTTACAAGCCCCGAAAAGGAACAGCTTGACGTGGTTTACGGCGTAGCGGAAAGCCTTGACAAGGTTATTGATATATTAGAGGGAGTGAAGGAATGATAAAGTATTACGATTATCCTGAAAGAAGCGACAGAGATGGTATCTTCGATATATCCGACGATAACTATTTTCTCAAATCCGACCTTTTTACCTATCTTTGCAGTTATGACGAGGCACGGCTTGCGGACAAGCAGAACGTGTTCTTAGGTAGCTACGTGCTTATTACCTATAAGCGCTATGCGGCAATAAGGGCAGGAGAGGTATATTACAAGAATGAAAATTTTTCCGACGGACACCTGCCCGAAGGCAGATATAAGAATAACGGCTTTGTAATAATCTGCGACAAACCGAAGGATTACTATATCCATTCCTGGAAGAAGTTTTTTACAAGCTATGAGGTAAGAGATGACAGCTCCTACAACCAGGCGCTGAACGTCAGAATTTTTAAAACGGCTGAGGAAGCGGTAAAGCATGCGATCAAGCTTTCGGAGATGCACGGCGGCAGATACCTGGTCGCCTGCTGGTTTGATGATTTTGACAGACATTAAGGAGAGCTATGGCGGGTAAAAGAACAACGGACAGAGTGCGCCGTATGGAACTATATTTTGATACTATAGGCTATACTCTGAAGAATTATCCCGATATGCTGAAAAGGGATAAATACGTTATCGGGATGCTGAAGGCACTTACCGATTATTACGAAAACGGGCTGTGGCAGAAGGATTATGAGCTTGACGAAAAGGGTGGTTTCCCAGCTGATTTGAAAAGAGGCGTATTGTCCCAGGACGGGGTTTATAATTTATTGCAGGAAATAAAAAAGACCATCGGATGATGGCCTTTTTTAAATTTGCTCTGCAAATTTAAAAGTGATGTATTTGCCTACGGCAAAAATGATGTACGGCTACGCCGAGTGATATACGGCTACGCCGAGTGATGTACCGCTTCGCCGAGTGATGTACCGCTTCGCCGAGGGATGTTTCATAAAAAATTGCGGTAATTTATGCGGGGCGTCGAGGACGTCGCCCCCTACATTTTCCCCTATAAAATCTTGAGGTGATTCCGAACGATAAAAGGCTCGCAATCTTTGTATTATACGGGACGTTTCATTGCCCTGAAGGGCGCCGCTGTCCGTTGGACAGCTGGGGCGGTAGCCCCAAAGGGTTCCAAGGGGCGGTAGCCTAAACTTTATGAAAATTGCATTTTCATAAAGTCACGCAGTCCTATCGGACTGCTCCCAGCCCCAGCAGTTCGCAGAACTGCGACAATTTCGGCAAATACTTTTGCCGAAAAATATTCCCCTTGAGGGGAAGGGGGTTAGGGGGGATATTGCCCTAAAGGGCGTCACAGTCCTTCGGACTGTTTGGGG
>JAFTVY010000105.1 GCA_017465545.1 Ruminiclostridium sp. | reverse complement strand
CCGAATCGGCACAGAAGCTAAAGGAAATTTTCGATGAGATGAACAAATAATCGAAGTCTGAAGGGAATTATCGCAGATGAAAAAGAAACCTTTAAAAATAATCATAATAATTATCACCGCTATACTTCTGCTTATTTCAGCCTTTTTTATAACAAGACTCTTTGAGAGCAAGGAAGACAAGGCTTTGCGTGAGATGAATGTTATCATACGGGAGTATATGCCGGCAAAAATAGGAGACATCGTAGATTTAGTACAGTCCTTTGATCCCGGTTTATACAAATATGAAGATGACAAGCTTATCATAATTAACGCAGAAGAATCAGGTATGGAGCTATCCGACGCCTTAACTGCTATCGGAAAAATGAACGTCGTACTGGATGAATATATCCGTCAGAATGAAATTCTGTCAGATGAAGATACGGAAATAGAGATTCGCATTGAATGCTGGGCAAACTGGTCTATTACCCTGATGCCTAAAACAAAAAGCATAATATTAGGTGTGTCATCGGATGAGAATCCTTTTAGGGAGGAAATACTTGGCCAATGCATAGAATATAAATCAATAGATCTTGGCGGATACTGGGCACAAGATGTTATTGTACCTGACGATATCGATAGTAGCTTTTTTTCGAGTTTTACTAATCTTGAAAGCCTGAATATAGATTGGATAAAAACAGATTCGATGAAAGAGCTTCTGGATAAAGCGTTGGAAGGTCTGCCCGAAACCTGCACAGATATAAATACAGAGGTAAGAAGAAGCTACAGCGGAGAATAAAAATCAGGACAGTTAAAACCAGACAGGATTTTTGGAGGGAAAAATGAAACCAAACAAACAGATTATAGCGGCAATTATTCTTGCACCTACCGTTGTGCTTATAGTAGCGGTTTATTCGCTGCTTGCGGATGCACTGCTTGACAGCCTTCTGAATGCTTTTTACGTTGAGCTTGCAACAAACAATCCGATAATATGGCTTTGGCATATATTATCAAAAGTAAACGTACTGATACTTGATATTATTATTGCCCTGCCCGTCTTTTTTGCTACGAAAAAATTCGGTGTAAAGCCGTTACATATTATCGGTAGCACTCTGATTATCTACGTGCTGTATGCGGTGGTTCCTTTGCTTCCCGTACTTTATACCCGTGTGTATACAAACGGTATGATAGTGACAAAAATGGGTGTGGATACCTGGCAAAGGGCGGTTGCGGTATCTTTGTCATTCGGTGTGATTATGTTTGCAACCTGCCTTATTATAACTAAGATTTCGGAAAAAAGAATAAAGAAGGCTGAGCAGCCTGAAAATTCTGCCGAGGATGAAATTTGACAATTCGCCCCTTATATGTTAATATGAAAAAAATAAATTATACGAGGTAACGTTATGAACGGATTAGCTTTAGCAGGTCTTATATGCGGTATAGCGAGCTTATTATCGGGTGTTACGGCGGTTTTTGCACCGGCGGTAACTGTTCTGCTCTTTTTATCATCCATTGCGGCAATAATTTTAGGCTCGGTAGCAATGTACAAGACAAAGAAAGCCTATGGCTCGGTAAGTGCGATGTCTATAATAGCTCTTGTTACCGGCATATTAGGGCTGTTTTTCGGCTTGCTCTATTCTCTTCCCGTAGCTTTATGCTCCTGCTTATGCGCAGGCTTCAACGAGGCTGGCGGTATCAGCGGAATGTACGGCTGTGCAAAGGATATAGCGGATGATATTGCAAGCAATATTGAAGCGAACAGTAACATCGGACAGTTTTTCAACTGATAAAGTATTATGATAGGTAGCTTTGATTTTTTCGGCAGAGAGATA
This sequence comes from Ruminiclostridium sp., assembly GCA_017465545.1. Classification (GTDB taxonomy): domain Bacteria; phylum Bacillota; class Clostridia; order Oscillospirales; family Ruminococcaceae; genus Ruminiclostridium_E. Next base: position 2,302 of record JAFTVY010000105.1, on the reverse strand, counting down.
AGCAGTTATATGCTATGCGCCTTTGTCGGAATTATGGCGACGGGTGTATTCGCCTTTATAAAAGCAAAGAAAAATAATCTCAACGAGGTTATGATGACCTTTATGCTGATGTCCTCGGTTATCGGTGTTCTTATCGGTGGGCATCTGCTTTTTGCAGTCACAAATCTTGATAAGCTATGGCTTTTCGGCAAGGTCAGGAGCTTTGGCGATTTTATCGCTGTGGCGTCGGTTATTTTTGGCGGTCAGGTGTTTTACGGCGGACTTTTCGGAGGGATCGGGGCGGCACTTATCTTTGCAAAAATAATCCGTCTTGAAAATTTCAGCGGTTATACGGACATAATGGCGGCGGGAGTGCCTTTGTTTCACGTTTTCGGAAGAATCGGATGCTTTCTCGGTGGCTGTTGTTACGGTGTGGAAAGCGACTTCGGATTCACCTTCCATAACTCTCTTGCCTATGGAGCAAACGGGGTAAACCGTTTTCCCGTACAGCTTTTCGAGGCAGGCTTCTGTCTTTTGATAACGGCTTTTATATTAAGGCTTTCAAGATGTGAAAAATTAAAGGGCAGATTATTTTATATCTATCTATTTACCTATGCCATCGGAAGATTTATTCTTGAATTTTTCCGAGGGGATAACTACAGAGGTTTTCTGCTTGGGCTATCCACCTCGCAGATTATTTCCGTCGTTATAATAATGTTAATTCTCTTTTATTTTTTCTTTGCAAAAAGAAAGATCGGAAAGCGTGAAAATAAGCCTGAAATTTAATATTTTACATTGACAAAATTTAAGCGGTTGCGGTACGTTCTACACAGAAAACCGACCTCAGTCGCCTGTGCAGTAAGCTCCGCTGTCCGAAGGATGGCGGAGCATATTTTTTCCATTTATATGGCTGTACGTATTGCAAAAGAGAGCTATATATGTTATAATTATAGAAATATTAACAGCCGGAAGGAACACGAACTTGAAAAAAATACTTATCGTCGATGACAACGAGCTTAACCTTGTAATAGTGAAGAACGTACTGAAAAACACGTATCAGATAATTACCGCCATCAGTGGCGAAGAGGCCTTCAGATACCTTGAAGAGGATACCTGCGACCTTATCCTTCTTGACATAGTAATGCCTTTAATGGACGGCTTTGAGGTTATAGAAAAGCTTCGTGACGGGGAAAAGACAAGGGATATTCCCGTAATCTTCCTCACTGCTGACAATGACGCCGCAACGGAGTCCAAGTGCTTCACCTGTGGCGCTATAGATTTTATTGCAAAGCCCTTTGTGGCTGAGGTGGTGCTTTCCCGTATAGGAAGGGCGCTTGAGCTTGAAGAGCTGAGACGGAATCTTGCTGACAGACTGGAAAAGAAAACTCAGGAGGTCAGCGATATGAAGAGCAGATCCCAGAAGGACGCTCTCACGGGACTGTGGAACAGAAGCTACACGGAAGAAGCGGTAAATACGCTTTTCGCCGAGGGCAGACGTGGTGCATTGTTCATGATAGATATGGACAACTTCAAGGCGATAAACGATAATTACGGCCATATCGCAGGTGATAAGGTGCTTATGATGTTTGCCGATACTCTCAGGGAGTATTGTTCCGATTCGGACGTGCTTTGTCGCATAGGCGGAGATGAGTTCGTAGCCTTTGTTACAAGCACGGATTCAAAGGCGGAGCTTTCCAATCTTGCGGGAGATATACTCTCGGACCTTTGCAGAAAGCTGAAGGAGTGCAAATTTGAGACGAATTCCTCCGTCTCTATCGGTATCTCCCAGTCCCCAGGTGATGGTACCTGCTTCAAGGAACTTTATAATGCGGCTGATAAGGCGCTCTACTACGTAAAGCAGAACGGAAAGAACAGCTTCCATTTCTTCAGCGACAGAAGTGAGTCGGAAAATCAGAGAGCAGGCAAGTCGGTGGATCTTGGCTATCTCAGAGATATTATGAGCAGAGCCGACAGCGGACACGGTGCATATCTGATGGAATACGACAGCTTCCACCACGTATATAATTTCATCCGCCGCTTTGTGGAAAGAAATAACCACGACGTTTCAACGGTGCTTTTTACAGCCGTATCTTCAACGGTCGAAGAGCCTGATATTACCGAAACCGAGCTTGCTCTGGAGCTTCTGGAAAAGGCTATATACACCTCCCTCAGAAGAGTGGATGTATCCACAAGATATTCCAGCAGACAGCTTGTAGTAATACTTATGGACGCTAATGCGGAAAATGCCGGGAAGGTCTCTGAAAGAATAGTAGAAACCTTTGAAAAGCTCTACACGGGCGGTAAGATACGCATGGAATACGGT
>JAFTVY010000063.1 GCA_017465545.1 Ruminiclostridium sp. | reverse complement strand
CACCTTTTCTCTCGCACAGTTCTCTTAATATTTTTCCTATATCTGCACGTATCTGTCCATATATCGCCTGTCTTCTGTACTTTGGTGCAAAAACTATGTGGTACTTGCAATTCCATTTCGTATGTGCTAAACTATTATTGTTCACTTGAACAACCTCCTTTGGTTTTTGATTTTGGTTGGCAGACCTCTTTCATTATACCATCGGAGGTTTTTATTTTCTACTCATAGGCATAGCCTTTTTGGAACCACCTGCATAGCAGGTGGTTTTCGTTACACAAAAAATACAACCATTCTCCTTTACGGAGAATGGTTGTTCTGTTTTTTGAGGTATAATTTATTTATTATCACCGTCACGGAGCGTCTTGATTTCCTTTTCAAAGCGCTTTGTCTGGCGCAGGAGAGCGTCATACAATGCATCCATATCCGCTGTTTTTTCTTCGACGGGTTCTGTAGCAGGCTCTGACTTTTCTTTAAGCTCCTTTTCCAGTCTCTTTATCTCACGCATGAGAATATCGTGGGCAGAGGGAGGAGTATTCTTTTCAGCCTCCAGAGCGTTTTTGAGCCATGCAAAGCTACGCTCACGTTCCTTTTCGATTATCTCATAAACACGGTCGTAATCAATTTCGAAGTGGAAGTAATCATCCGACGCCATATTGATTTCACCGGGACGGTATGCAAGTCTGTCCATAAGACCGAGCAGACCGAAGAGGGAGAAGAATCTGGGAATACCACGCTGGTGGTTGGAAATGCAGATAAAGGGCTTGCGGAATAAAATAGCAAAGCAGGAGCCGTGGAAGGAGTCTGTCAGGATGAAGTCTGCGTTCTTGTAATAATTCAGCATATCCTCCAGCCCCATATCCTCCTGGATGTTTGGAAGCTTCAGCTTTTCGGCGTTTTCCTTATGAAGCCAGGGTACTGCATTGAGGGTATTGACCATTTCAAGTCCCAGCACCTCGGCTGTCTTCTTGACAGCGTTACGCTTGCCCTCTGTGGGATCCAGAATATAAGTCATAAGGTAGGGCTTTTCAGGGAGCGGACGCTTTGAGGATGCGGCAAGCGCCTCATAATGCTTATGATCGCACAGGAAAATAGGATCCAGTACGAATTCGGCGTCTATACCAAAGCGCTTCTTTGCAATCTCAACGCCCTGATCCTCACGGAGCGAAACCGCATCTATACGGCTTGCGTGATAAGCGCATCTTGCTCTTCCTTCTTCGGGAGCGAAGAAGTCATCCTTACCGAAGGAGCCTGCATATACAATTTTTTTCTTGTCATCTCTTGCGAAGTCAAGGAAATAATAGGTACCGAAGTGGTTGCAACGGGACCAGGTCCACATCTGGTCTGAACCCAGCATAAAGGTATCGCAAAGATCGTTAAGTGCCATTGTATTGTCTAAATCGAACGCCTCGCTTACGGCATAGCCGTGATTTTCAGCAAAGGTGCGGGCATAGTTTTCACGGCGCTCTATATCGTTTTCCTTGATTACAGGCTTATCTATCATAAGTACGCTGTAGCCCATCTCTTCAAGCACGGTATGAAGTGCGAAGTAGGTAAGGCTGGTGCCGTAGTTGGGGAAGTACCATGCACCGATAAGACCTATATCATAGCGGTCGTTAAGAATCTTTTCCGTTGCGTCTTCTATAGAATTGTTGCGGAGCATACGGAAGAATTCGTCTCTTCTGGGATGAGGTGAAGCGGGGCGGTGCAGGTGCGCCTGATTTTCAAGAGCTGAATCAAGGGGCATTTCCCTTATTCTGCGGCACTGGTCGTAAAGCTCGCTCATAAGCTTTTCGCCCTTCGGATTATTTACAAGGACAAGTGAAGTACCTCTCGTATCGCTCATTGTCTTGTCAAGCTTTGTGATACCCCAGAAATCGCCTATTGTAATATCGCCCTGACGGGATATTGTGGTAAACTGACAGTCTGAGCAGGAAGGACGGCTCATAAGGTTTTTGAGGTATGCCTTGAGATAGGGATCCTCGTCGCCTCTGTGATATACCTTGCCATTCTCAAATTTTGCACCGACAGCCGTTGTCCATCCGAAAACCCTCTTTTCACGGAAGGTGATTTCTGTAAGCTTACTGCCCTTAAGCTCAGACAGCTCGTCAAGGTATCTTGCAAATACCTTGGGTGATACTATGCCGTGGCAGATGATATCCGCTGTGATAAGGTTGGGATAATCCTTTTTCAGGTACATACGAAGTCCTGCAACGTGACAAGGACAGCCTGTGAAAAGCAGAGGCTTGTCAGGATTGTCCGTAAGGAACTTCTTTGTCTGCTTATATATATCACCCATACGGCTCTGGGTATATTTGGAGTGACGGAGTGCGGGAAGGCGGTCCATATCTGTGATAAGAATATGCTCTGCCTCAAGCTTTTCGTTATATGCACAGCCTACGACTGCGCCCTTCTGTGAAAGAACGTACTGAGCCATAAGTCCGAACATACCACCTGAGGAGCTTTCCTCACGGATTTCGTTAGACGCCATCATAGCGTAGCAGACAGGCTTATCCGTATTCTTTTCCACAGTCAGCTCGTGTGCGGCGCAGGTGCCAAGACAAAGTCCGCAATCGGTACACTTTGCACTGTCTACAGCGGGATAGGGAAAGCCCTCCTCGTCCGCCTGCATTGTAATGGCAGAAACGGGGCATATATTACTGCAGGCGCCACAGCCTGTACACTTGTGCTTTTCTATACCGGCAACTGATTTTATCATAATACATATCCTCCTTTGTGAGATACCTGTGCCCTGCAATCATAGTCTGTTATCTCGACAGCAGGAAATAAATATCCATACTATCCATTATAGCTGTTAACGCAAGAAAAATCAAGCTTTTTTGCAATAAAAACCGCCAATTTCCTGATATTTATTCCTTTTTCCGGATTTTACACACAGCCCGTATCACAGACTTTTTTTAACTGTCAGATTATTGAGCTATCTGTGTTAAAAAAATATCAGAAAAAGTGATAAAACCTTATAAAAATAATTGACAACAGCGAAAAATAGGAGTATAATAAAATAAGTACGCAGTTACGCTTTAGCTGATTGCGGTATAAAAGTAAATCACCGATTGTAAAAATCGGAAATATGCGGTAAACCCGCAATAAAAAATGGAGGCTTTAAGCAATGAGAGTTTACAACTTTAGTGCAGGCCCTGCCGTACTTCCTGAAGAGGTACTCAAAGAGGCCGCAGACGAAATGCTCGATTATAAGGGCACAGGCATGTCCGTAATGGAAATGTCACACCGTTCAAAGGCATACGACGAAATCATCAAGGACGCTGAAAAGGATCTTCGTGATCTTATGAACATCCCCGACAACTACAAGGTACTTTTCCTTCAGGGTGGTGCTTCCCAGCAGTTCGCAGCAGTTCCCATGAACCTCATGAAGAACAAGAAGGCTGCATACATAATCACAGGTCAGTGGGCTAAGAAGGCTTACCAGGAAGCTAAGATGTACGGCGAGGCTGTTGCAGTTGCTTCTTCCGCTGATACAACCTTCTCTTATATCCCTGATTGTTCAGACCTCGACATTCCCGAAGATGCAGACTACGTTTACATCTGCGAAAACAATACAATCTACGGCACAAAGTTCTGGGAGCTCCCCAACACAAAGGGCAAGGACTTAGTAGCTGACGTTTCTTCCTGCTTCTTATCAGAACCCGTTGACGTATCCAAGTACGCAGTTATCTACGGCGGTGTTCAGAAGAACGTAGGTCCTGCAGGCGTTGTTATCGCTATCGTTCGTGAAGACCTCATCACAGATGACGTTCTCCCCGGCACTCCCACAATGTTAAAGTGGAAGACACAGGCTGACAACGACTCTCTCTACAACACACCTCCCTGCTACGGTATCTATATCTGCGGCAAGGTATTCAAGTGGCTCAAGAAGATGGGCGGTCTTGAGGCTATGAAGGCTCACAACGAAAAGAAGGCTAAGATCCTTTACGACTTCCTCGACCAGTCCAAGCTCTTCAAGGGCACAGTTGAAAAGAAGGACAGATCCTTAATGAACGTTCCCTTCATTACAGGCAATGAAGAGCTCGATGCAAAGTTTGTAAAGGAAGCAAAGGCTGCAGGCTTTGAAAACCTCAAGGGCCACAGATCCGTTGGTGGTATGAGAGCTTCTATCTACAACGCTATGCCTATCGAGGGCGTTGAAAAGCTCGTTGAATTCATGAAGAAGTTCGAAGCTGAAAACGCATAATTTATTCTTAAAGTATACAGGAGGATAAATCCAATGTACAATATTTTAACACTCAATAAGATTGCTGCTATCGGCACAAGCAGATTCGATACAGCAAAGTACAATATCACAGATGATTGCGCTACACCTGACGCTATCATGGTAAGAAGTGCAAAGATGCACGATATGGAGTTTGCTCCCAACCTTCTTGCTATCGCAAGAGCTGGTGCAGGCGTAAACAACATTCCCGTTGAAGATTGCACAGAAAAGGGTATCGTTGTATTCAACACTCCCGGTGCTAACGCTAATGCAGTTAAGGAGCTTGCTATCTGCGGTCTTCTTCTTGCATCAAGAAAGATTCCCGAAGCTATCAACTGGGCTCAGACCTTAAAGGGCAACGGCGAAGAAGTTGGTAAGATGGTAGAAAAGGGCAAGAGCAATTTCGCAGGTTGCGAAATCATGGGCAAGACACTCGGTCTTATCGGCCTTGGCGCTATCGGTGGTAAGCTTGCAAACGTTGCAATCTCCCTCGGTATGAACGTTATCGGTTACGATCCCTTCTTATCCGTTACTGCGGCTCTTAACTTAAAGCCTCAGGTAAAGGTTACAAACAATATAAACGACATCTATGCAGAATCTGATTATATCTCCTTACACCTTCCTTATAACAAGGATACAAAGGATACAATCAACAAGGATACACTTGCACTCTGCAAGGACGGCGTAAGACTCTTAAACTTCGCAAGAGGCGAGCTTGTAAACGCCGCTGACATCGTTGAAGCTGTTAACAGCGGTAAGGTTGCAAGATACGTTGTTGACTTCCCCGGTGATGAAGTTCTCGGCGTTGACAATATCGTTGCTATTCCCCACCTCGGTGCTTCTTCTGAAGAAAGTGAAGACAACTGCGCAGTTATGGCGGCTGACGAGCTTATGGAATACATCGAAAACGGTAACATCGTAAACTCTGTAAACCTTCCTAACCTTTCTATGGCTAAGACAGGCGATGCAAAGATCTGCATCATCCACAGAAACGTTGAAGGCCTTCTTACAAAGGTTACAGCTTGTGCCGCTGACGGTGGTATCAATATCGAAAATATGGAAAGCAAGTCCAGAAAGGACTACGCTTACACAGTTCTCGACGTACTCGGCAATGCAGATGCAATAGTAGACGCTATCAAGGCTGTTGAAAACGTAATCGCAGTAAGAGTTATCAAGTAAGTCAATATAAAACGAATCCCCGAAGGCAACTTCGGGGATTTTTTGTTTTTAATCACATGTAATTCGCCTTCTTTGACGGCGTGCCGCCGTGGGCGGTTTGAATTCGGGAGCATACCCCTCATCAGTCACCTTCGGTGACAGCTTCTCCCAAGGGAGAAGCCTTTAATTCCCGCTTTATAGAGGAGACGCACCATAAAGCCTTCTCCTTGAGGAGAAGGTGGCAAATGACATTTTAATGTCATTTGACGGATGAGGTGTAACCCCGGCAAATTGGGGTTTGACGGGTTGCACCATCAAAAATGCGGTAATTTATGCGGGTCGTCGAGGACGTCGCCCCCTACACGCTCTCCGCTATATTGGTGGGAAATGTAGGGGTCGGCGTCCT
>JAFTVY010000062.1 GCA_017465545.1 Ruminiclostridium sp. | reverse complement strand
GTACCTGCCTTGCCGGTAATCTTAAGATTTGAAACTGCGGAAGGATTTGTATAAGCCGCAAGAGTAGAAGTATAACCGCTGTAGAGAGCAGTAGAACCGCTCATCTTGTATGCCTTTACTCTGAACTTGTACTGAGTAGAAGCCGCAAGGCCCGTTACACGGTAGGTTGTAGTAGAATTGCCCGCAATTCGTGCAACTCTTACCCACTTGCCGCCCTTGTACATTTCAACAATGTAACCGTCAGCACTGGTGTTCTTTGTCCAGTTAAGACGAAGAGCATTGGAAGCTCTTCCGCCGATTTTAAGACCTGTTACAACAGAAGGATTTGTACGAGCCGCTAACGTGCTTGTATATTCGCTGTAAAGCGCCTTTGTACCATCCATCTTATACGCTCTCATTCTGAACTTATAAGCTGTACCTGCCGCAAGACCTGTAACACGGTATGTGGTTGTCGAATTACCTGCTATTCTTGCAATTCTTGTCCACTTGCCACCCTTGTACATTTCGATAATGTAGCCGTCAGCGGAGGTGTTCTTTGTCCAGTTAAGACGGAGGGCGTTGCCTGAACGACCGCCAAGGGAGAGGCCTTTTACTGCTGTGGGGGCTGTAACCTTGCTTATAAGCTTGAATTCAATCTCATTATCAACAGCATACTGATGTGCTACAGAATTTTCGTAACAGCTGATAACAACTTCACTGCTACCGGCAAAAACATACTGGCCTATACTTGTAACGCTGTCGGGGATGGTTACAGATTTAAGAGCTGTGCATCTCTCAAAAGCCCAATCATCTATACTGATAACGCTGTCGGGGATGGTTATAAATGTAAGGGATGCGCAATTAAAGAAAGCATCAGCACCTATATTTGTAACGCTGTCGGGGATGATTATAGATGTAAGGGATTCACAAGCACCGAAGGCACTCTTTTCTATGCTTGTAACGCTGTCGGGAATAGTGTAGCTTGTGGCAGTCTTTCCAGCGGGATAGACAATAAGCTCAGTTTTGTCCTTATTTAAAAGCACCCCGTTTACAGATGTATAATACTTGTTTGCGTAATCTACATTGATAGACGTAAGGGATGAGCAACACGTGTAAGCACCTTCGCCTAAACTTGTAATATTCTCGGATATTGTTACGGATGTAAGTGATGAGCAACCGCTGAAAGCAGAAACACCTATACTTGTAACGCTGTCGGGGACAGTTGCCGAATCAAGGGATTCGCACCATGAAAAAGAAAAATCGCCTATGCTTGTAACGCTGTCGGGGATAGTTACTGACTTGAGAGATGGACATAAATGGAAAGCCCAATCTCCTATATTTGTAACGCTGTCAGGGATAGTTATAGATGTGAGGGATGAGCATTCGTAGAAAGCCATGTAACCTATACTGTTTACCTTTTTTCCATCAATCTCTGACGGAATCTCGAGCTCGGTAGCACTACCTGTATAATCGGTAATTTTTACCGTACCTTCGCTAAGCACGGTGTATTCATAATCTCCGTAGGTTTCCGCCCCTGCGGATACCACACAAAGCACCGCCATCATCATAAGCGTGGCAATGCCAATCAAAAATTTCTTCATAAAAGCCTCCATTTTCATAATATTTAACTGTATAGGCATAAAATAGCCTATGTAGTTTATTTTATTATAGCACGTTTGCCTATATAATTCAAGTAGGAAACCAAAAAATTTAAAGTAAGGGAGCATAAAAAATGGATTATTATGACATCGGGCAAAGAATAAGGGCGTCAAGAAAAGAAAAACAGCTGTCCCAGGAACAGCTTGCGGAAAAGGTCGGTATTTCCACCACACATATGAGTCATATCGAAACGGGAAACACCAAGCTGAGCCTTGAAGTATTCGCACAGCTTGTTACCGTACTTGGTGCAAGAGCGGACGAGCTGTTATTCGGCAAGAAAGAGGTAACGGAAGAACAGCTGATTTCCGAAATGCAGTCCCTGCTCAGCGACTGCAGTACAGCAGAGAAAAACATCATTTCCGATATTGCAAAGGCAACCAAGGCATCTCTCAAAAAGAACGTAAGATAATTTCCATACGCAAAAAGGCTGTAAGAACCTCGTTCCTACAGCCTTATTTTATTCATTTTTATCGTCTCACTGCTTCACGTCGCCGTATACTATACCCATACCTACAGTACTCATATATACTCTGCCGTAGGTGTTGAAGTCGCCGTGTACAAAGCCGCCGTTACCGGGGCCGCCGAACTGGTGAAGCTCGTCGTTTATTCTGCTCCAGGTCTCGCCCTCGTCCTCTGACCAGTAAAGACCAAGCTCCTCTTCGCCCTTGGGCTTACCCCAGATATAGATTACGTAGGGAGAATTTTCATCCTTGCCCTTGCCTATGCCTACAGATAAGCAGGAAGAAACGGAATCAACACGCTTGAATGTCTCGCCGTGATCGTCGGAGATCTGAAGTCCCATAGCCGCATAGTAGATTCTGCCCTCCGTATCGGGAGTTACTATAGGTCTTGTAGCTGTGAATACCGAAAGCTCGTTGTTTGCCTTGAAGGTCTTACCACCGTCGGAGCTCATATAGAAATTGCCTGAGCTTGTAGCATATACGTAATCGGGGTTTACGGGATCGGCAGAAATGAAATCTGTCGCCATACCGCCCTCGCTCTTGCTCCAGCTCTTACCCTTGTCGGTTGTGTAGTAGATAAAGCCCATACCGTTTTCGGGAGCCCAGTAGAAGGTATTTCCGTCAGCGGATACTCCGACTGCACCCTTGTATGCTATCTTCTTGGTCTCTAAAGGAGATACCTTGACGTTTACCCAGGACTTGCCTGCATCCTCTGTATACCAGAAGCCTGGCTTTGACTCGTCACCGCCGCACTTTACCCATACGTCGGGATTCTTTCTTGCTACTGCGATACTTGTCATAGAGCCTGCTATACTGTTATGAACGTTGCCGTAGGTGGTAGCGTCAGGCTGGCAGAAGCCGTCATAGTCGCCTATAACGGAAATCAGCGGACCGTCAACTATACTTACAAGCTCGTAGGGTACCGTTTCTTCAATTCCCTTTGAATTGAAATAGAATTCAGGCTTGTCGCTCCATATATTATCGCAGGCGAAAATGCCGTTACCTGATACTACCTTGATTTTATCAGGAGCATTGGGATCGATACACATCGAACTGCACCAATGGATAGAGCTGCTCTTTATCCAGGGCATACCACCGTCTGTCATTGTCATTGCATTGTTTATAAGCTTCCAGCTCTTACCGCCGTCGGTAGTTACGTAGAACTCGTCACCGTAAGCACCGTTAGGCTGGGGAACGTAAAGGTTCTCGGTACAAGCAACCATCTTGTTTGCATCCTCAGGATGTACGACCACGTCGCCAAAGCCCTTCTTGGCGGGGCTGATGTCGGAAAATCCACCTGATGCAGGATCGTAGATATATATACCGCCCTTTACTCTGTCATTGTTCCAGGGGCCTTCGTCACTGGCATATACCAAAAGAAGCTTTCCGTTGCTCCACTTCATACGCTGAATCATCATATCCTTCGGTGCGCCTGCTACAGCAGACCACGTATTACCGCCGTCTGTGGATCTGTAGAGGTTATCCTCGTTCTTTCTTGAAACAGCCGCATAGATATCGCCTGATGCACTATCTATAACGATACTGCAGATACCGTTTCCGTTGGAGGTTGCAGTATTCGTTCCCATATCAAGAGCGGTAAAGGTCTTGCCGCCGTCGGTGGATTTTATCATACCGCCTGTTCTGCCACCGATATAGATTATATCGCTGTTTTTGGGATCGACTGCGATTCTTTCACCGTTGCCTCTGCCCATTCCGTTACCGTGTACCTTGATAAGGTCGGAAAGCTCTGTCCTTGTAAAGCTCTTGCCGTAATCGTCGGAAATCAGCAGGCAGGTCTTACCGTTGCTGAAGTATTCAGTACCTGCCAGCAAGTAGAGCTTATTGGGTTCATTCTCTGCAAAGGCAAGTCCGTCTATACCGAGCAGACCTCTGTCCTCTTCGCTTATATCATAGGATACGCACACCCATCTGTCAAGCTCCTTATCAAAGCGATAAGCACCGCCTACGTCGGTTCTCGCATAGTAGAGTCCCTCTTCCTTTGTGGCGAATACGCCTGATACGAATCCGCCGCCGCCCATAGCGACCTGACCGAATTCAAACAGAGTCTGACTGCCTGTATTATTGTTATCTCCCGAATTAACGTCTGACGTAACAGAGCTTGTAGCCGAGCTGTTATCTGCAGATTCATTCTTACTTACGGAAGAGGTGTCATCCCCTGAGCAACCTGCCACGGTAAATGCCGTCGCAACAGCCAGAAGGAATGCCGATATTCTTTTTAATTTCATCTGTTTTTCCTTTCCTTTTTTCTTATAAACTGTTATTAAAACGCCTATGTAAAGGTTTACATAGACTATTATGCATTATTTTAATCTCATTTGCAATAGAAATTTCCGCTTTTTATTTAATATCTACAAAAAAATAATATATCAGTTATACATTATCACAAATCACAGACCACAAAGGGCGAGGACTTCCGAAATAAAATCTCGGAAGTCCTCTGTAGAAAGGAGTATTATGACAAACTTTCGGATCAGTTCAGTTCAATCAGGCTTGCGGTATCGGTGTCGGTAGGCAATGCTTCTACACTTCTGAGCTTTTTTGTAATTGCTCTTGTTCTTGTACCAACAAGCTTTTCAAGATCGTCCTCCACCTGCTTCATATGCTTCTGTGTGGCGTTAAGCACCTTTTCAAAGGTTTCAAATTCGCTCTTTACCGCACCAAGCACCTGCCATACTTCATTACTGCGCTTTTCAATAGCAAGGGTACGGAAGCCCATCTGCAGGCTGTTTAAAAGTGCCGCCATAGTAGAAGGGCCTGCCACGTTCACGTTGTATTCTCTTTGCAGAATCTCCACAAGTCCGTGGTTTACAACCTCGGCATAAAGTCCCTCAAAGGGTAAGAACATAATTGCGAAATTCGTTGTATAAGGCGGCTTTATATATTTATCTCTTATATCCTTCGCACATTGCTTTATTCTTGCTTCAAGATTTCTGAAGGCGATTTCTACCCGTGCCTTATCGCCCGTATCGTAGGCGTCCTGAAGTGCCGCATAGGTATCTCCGGGGAATTTTGAGTCTACCGGCAGATACACCGTGCCGTCACCGTTTCCGGGAAGCTTTATTGCAAACTCTACCCTGTCCTTGCTGTCGGGGTTGGTGTTGATTTCGGTATCATACTGCTCGCTGTTAAGTATCTCGGAAAGAATCGCACCAAGCTGTACCTCGCCTAAAATACCTCTCGTCTTGACGTTGGACAGCACCTTTTTGAGATCTCCCACTCCGCTGGCAAGACTCTGCATTTCGCCCAGTCCCTTATATACCTGCTCAAGCTGTTCGCTGACAGCCTTAAAGGAGCGGTTCATCTTTTCTTCAAGAGTAGTCTGCAGCTGTTCGTCAACCGTCTTTCTTATCTGTTCAAGGCGCTTGCCGTTATCGTCCTTTATTTCAAGAAGCTGACGGCTTACGGTTGCACGGATTTCGGAAAGAGCGTTATTATTACCCTGCTCAAAGCCCTGCAGTCTTTTTTCAAACTGGGCGAGCTGATTTGCCGTTCCATCTGCGCTCTGCCTTAACATATTGGACAAAGTTCCGCCAAGCTCGGAAACCGTTTTAGAAATTTCCAGTCTCAACTGCGACTGTCTTTGTTCATCCCTTGCGGTAATACCGTTTACCGCTGACATAAGCACGGCGGTACGTTCCTTAAGCTCTGCCTGATTTGTGGCAAGAACCTTTATTTCTTCAATAAGCTTGTCCTTGCCTTCGTCCCTTTTTCCCGTTCTTACAAAAACAAGAACACCAAGGGCGATTACTACGGCTATAAGAATTATAAGTAAGATCATTTCAGGTGACATATTTTTACCTCGCTTTTCTTTTATATCATTATTATAAAAAATTCGCTGTACCTTTTGCAGTACAGCGAAACGTTTTTTGAAATTTATTTGTTTTTAAGCTTCTTTCTTTTCTTATCATTCTTATGAAGCAGATATTCAAGACAGTCTATAAAGGCTGTAACAGAGGCGCTGATTATATCCTTTGACGCACCGACCGTAGTCCATACGTCGTCGCCGTCGGTACATTCGATAAGAACTCTGGTTACAGCGGCAGTAGAAATACCTGCGCCTATAACTCGTACCTTATAGTCGGACATGCGCATATTCTCGACCTCGGGATAGAATACGACAAGAGCCTTACGGAGTGCATTATCTATGGCGTTTACAGGGCCGTAGCCTTCGTCGGCGGTTATTTCGTAATTTTCCCCTACCTTTATCTTTACAATGGCGGTAGCCTTTTCGGTCTTGCCGTTCTTGTCACGGGCGGAGATTATCTTGAAATAATCTATATGGAAATGGGGGTTATACTGTCCTAATTCCTTCATAACCAGCATATCGAAGCTTGCCGCCGCCGCTTCAAACTGGAAGCCCTTTTCTTCAAGCTCCTTCACCTTCCGGGTGATGCTCAGGGTTTCAGGGCTGTTCTTATCAAGGGAGCTGTCAAAACGTCTGATTGCGGATAAAACCGCCGCTCTGCCCGACACCTCAGACAGCAGATATTTTCTTTCGTTTCCTACCACGTCGGGAGAAACGTGCTCAAAGGTGACGGAATTCTTTTCTACCCCGTCAGCGTGCATTCCACCCTTGTGGGAGAAGGCTCCGCTACCTACGTAGGGAGTAGTTGCCGCAAGCTTTATATTGGCAACCTCTGAAATATATCTTGCAGTATCGGTAAGAGTCTGCATCTGGGCTGTGGATACTATCTTCTTCTTTTTCTTCAGCTGAAGATTTCCTATGACCGTGGAAAGATTTGTGTTTCCGCATCTTTCTCCTATGCCTACAAAAGTACCCTGGATATGTGTAGCGCCCGCCTTGTGAGCCGCCATAGTGCAGGCTACCGCACAGCCGTTATCGTTATGACAATGTATTCCTATTCTGACAGAGAGCAGCTTTCTTGCCGCTTTTACAGCAGTTGTTATCTCTTCGGGGAAGGTACCGCCGTTGGTATCGCAAAGACAGATGGTATCAGCTCCGGCCTTTTCAGCGGCCTTTATTACTTCAAGAGCGTATTTTTCATTTGCCTTGTAGCCGTCGAAGAAATGCTCGGCGTCGAATATTACCTTTCTGCCCTTGCTTTTAAGATAAGCGACCGTGCTTTCTATCATTCTGAGATTTTCTTCAAGAGAAACGCCGAGGATACAGTCAACGTGCAGATCCCACGCCTTACCGAAAACGGTAACGCATTTTGTTTCCGCCTTCAACAGTGCCGCTATGCACTCATCCTCCTCGGCAGTCATACCCTTTCTTACGGTAGAGCCGAAGGCTACCGCCTTATTGCCGTGCTTTCTGCCTGCAATCTCCTTGAAGAATTCTAAATCCTTATGGCTTGCAAAGGGATTACCCGCCTCTATATAGTCAATGCCGAAATTATCAAGCGCTGTGAATATCTTGAATTTGTCCGCCTTTGAAAAGTTCACACCCTCGCCCTGCATACCGTCACGCAGAGTAGAGTCTAAAATTTCTGTCATCATATATGATACCCCTTTCCTTTTAAGAGTAAATCTATATGATATTTTAACATTATAAAAGGGTTTTGTCAATAAAGCAAGCCCTGAGCTTTGCCAAAACAGGATAAAATTATCTAAAAATTATTTTACTGCAGGCTCTCAATTTGATAAATATAAAAAATATTGAAAAAACAAGAGCATAAGGCATAAATTTCCCTTGTTTTCAAGAATAAAATCTGTTATACTCTTAAAATGAGGAAAGTATAGTGAAAGAGGTGCAGTTATGTACAGGATAACCTATAAAAAACGTCTTAACGCTACAGTTACTATGATGAAGATAGAAGCTCCCCTTATTGCCAAAAAAGCAAAAGCGGGACAGTTCATAATCCTCCGTGTGGACGAACACGGGGAAAGAATGCCGCTCACCATTGCCGACTACGACAGAGAAGCGGGAACTATAACGATAATATTCCAGATAGTAGGACAGACCACACAGCTTTTATCCGCTATGAACGAGGGCGACAGCCTGCTTGACTTTGTCGGCCCTTTAGGAAAGGCTACAGAATTTGAGGATGCAAAAAGAGTCTGCGTAATAGGTGGCGGCGTTGGTAGTGCGATTGCTTATCCTTCTGCAAAGCAGTTATTTAGCGTCAACGTAAAGGTAGACGTAATCGCAGGCTTCAGAAATAAGGATATAGTTATTTTAGAGGACGAATTCAGAGCGGTAAGCGATAATTTATATATAACCACAGACGATGGCTCTTACGGTGAGAAGGGCTTCGTCACAACGAAATTAAAGGAGCTTATCGACAGCGGAAGCAACTACGATTTAGTAGTAGCTATAGGTCCTGTGCCCATGATGAAGGCGATAGCTGATACCACAAGACCTTACGGCATAAAGACTATAGTGTCTTTAAATCCCATTATGATAGACGGCACGGGTATGTGCGGCGGCTGTCGTGTAACGGTTGGCGGAGAGATAAAATTCGCCTGCGTTGACGGGCCTGATTTTGACGGTCATCTCGTGAATTTCGACGAGCTGATGAGAAGAAACAGCGCATATAAGGAAAGAGAAGCTCACGACAGAAGTCACTGCCGTATGTTCAATACCGCAGAATAACCGAAAGGACAGACAAAATGCCTAATATGTCTTTAAAAAGAGTTCCGATGCCCCATCAGGAGCCTGATATAAGAAACAAGAATTTTTCGGAGGTAGCTCTTGGCTTTACTCCCGAAATGGCGATAGAAGAAGCCTCAAGATGTCTTAACTGCAAGACAAGACCTTGTGTTTCGGGTTGCCCCGTAAACGTGAATATACCTGATTTTCTTATGCACCTGTCCAAGGGTGAATTTGAAGAAGCCTATCAGGTTATAACAAAAACAAACGGTCTGCCTGCCATCTGTGGCAGAGTATGTCCCCAGGAAACCCAGTGCGAAGGAAAATGCGTAAGGGGTATAAAGGGCGACAGCGTTTCTATCGGCAGACTTGAACGCTTCTGTGCAGACTATCATATGAAGAACGTAAGCACCCTTCCCGAAAAGCCTGAGTCCAACGGCAAGAAGGTAGCGGTAATAGGTGCAGGACCTTCAGGTCTTACCTGCGCTACCGATCTGGCAAAGCTCGGCTATGAGGTAACCATATTCGAGGCGTTCCATGCGGCAGGCGGCGTGCTTATCTACGGCATACCTGAATTCAGACTTCCTAAAGAGATAGTAAGAAAAGAAATTGAGAATCTCACCGCTCTCGGTGTTGAGATAAAAACCAATATGGTAATAGGCAAGGTGCTGTCCATTGACGAGCTTTTCGATATGGGCTACAAGGCTTGCTTTGTTGGTAGCGGTGCAGGCCTTCCCTCCTTTATGGGAATTGAGGGAGAGGATTTAGTGGGCGTATTCTCCGCCAACGAATATCTCACAAGAACAAACCTTATGAAGGCTTATCAGCAGGGCTATGACACTCCCATAATGAAGAGCAAGGCAGTAGCAGTCGTAGGCGGCGGCAACGTGGCTATGGACGCCGCAAGATGCGCTATAAGACTCGGCGCTGAAAAGGTATACGTAATCTACCGCAGAGGTCTTGCGGAAATGCCTGCAAGAAAGGAAGAAGTAGAGCACGCTATGGAAGAGGGCATTGAATTCAAATGCCTCAACAACCCCGTGAGACTGCTCCCTGACGAAAACGGCAGAGTAAGAGCTGTGGAATGTGTAGAGATGGAGCTTACCGAGCCTGACGAAAGCGGCAGAAGAAGACCTGTCGAAAAGAAGGACAGCAATTTCCTCATAGATGCGGATACCGTGATAATCGCAATAGGAACTTCTCCAAATCCCCTTATAAGAAGTACCACCCCCGGTCTTGATACCAACAGAAGAGGCTGTCTTGTGGTGGATGAAGCAACAATGAAAACCTCCCGTGAGGGTGTTTATGCAGGTGGCGACGCCGTAACCGGTGCGGCTACCGTAATTCTTGCTATGGGCGCAGGTAAACAGGCGGCTAAAAGCATAGATGAATTCTTATCCGACAAGGAATGATTTTGTAAAAAAAGTAAAAGTATTTTTATGTCGTAAACTGTGCTTTTGTCTGATTTTACAACCTTCGCAAAATATCGAAAAAAATCAGAAAAAAACTCTTGAAACAGATATTTCGATGTGATATAATAAACATCAGAAAAAAATCGTATAATAAATTAAATCTATACAAACTAAACGGAGGGAAAACCAATGAACAATGTACGTCCCGAATCAATGGCTCGTATCACAACAACAGAGCTTGCAAACGCTTTTATTGACGAGCAGGTAAAGGAAGTAAGAGAACAGGTAGGCGACAAGAAGGTACTTCTTGCTTTATCAGGCGGTGTAGACAGCTCAGTAGTAGCGGCACTTCTTATCAAGGCAATCGGTAAGCAGCTTGTATGCGTACACGTAAACCACGGCCTTATGAGAAAGGGCGAAAGCGAGGCGGTTATCGAAGTATTCCGCAATCAGCTTGACGCAAACCTTATATACGTAGACGCTACAGACCGTTTCTTAGGTCTGCTTGAAGGCGTAAGCGAGCCTGAAAAGAAGCGTAAGATCATCGGTGGCGAATTCATCAAGGTATTCGACGAAGAAGCAAGCAAGCTTGAAGGTATTTCCTTCCTTGCACAGGGTACAATCTACCCCGACATACTTGAATCTGACGGCGTTAAGGCTCACCACAACGTAGGCGGCCTTCCCGAGGATATGCAGTTTGAACTGGTTGAACCTATCAAGCTTTTATACAAGGACGAGGTAAGAGTTGTAGGTAAGGCACTTGGTCTTCCCGTATCTATGGTTGATCGTCAGCCCTTCCCCGGTCCCGGTCTTGGCGTAAGATGCCTCGGTGCAATCACAAGAGACAGACTCCACGCACTCCGTGAAGCTGACGCAATTTTAAGAGAAGAATTCGACCTTGCAGGTCTTAACTTAAAGGTATGGCAGTACTTCATCGCAGTACCCGACGTAAAGAGCGTAGGCGTAAAAAATGACAAGCGTTACGAAGGCTGGCCCGCAATCATCCGTGCGGTAAACACAACCGACGCTATGAGCGCAACTATTGAAGAGATCCCCTACGAGCTTCTCCACAAGATCACAGCCCGCATCACAGCGGAAGTTGAAGGCATCAACAGAGTACTTTACGATCTTACTCCCAAGCCTGTGGGAACGATTGAGTGGGAATAATAACAGACCCCACACAAACGGCTTAACCACGCTGTTTTCTGTTATTAGGGCAGAAAAATGGCAACGTTTTGGCAACATTTGAATTATTCTAAAAATTAAGAGCTATCTGATTTTGATAATCGGATAGCTCTTTTGCTTTGTGTATAAATAAGAGTAATTACTGTATTCTGTCTCGCCCTTTATAAATTCGACCAGTATGATTCGATGTAATATGTTGTTTAACAATTTCTATTTCACGAATATACTCTTTCTTTGCTTCATCAGACAATTCTTTGAGTTGTCCTGTAGGTTTACTTTCAGAAATAATCGCTAACGCATTGTAAAGTTCAATAAATTCATCATAATTCTTATTCAAAGAATACAATGTAGAATTATTAAATAAAGAGTCAGTAGATCCTAGTAAATTTCGAGTTAGCCCATTTAGCTTTAGCTTTGTAAGCAATATTGCAATTTCCTCATTGCATTGAAATAGTATAGGTGCGTTTAGACAGTCTTGTAAGTCTTTCTCTAAATTTAAATAAGCTTTTGCGAATTCCTCTCTTAAATTGATAAAAGAACGATTCGCATATCCTTCGCTCGGGTCTGTATAGTAAATAGTTTCCATCGAATATTGAATCTTATCATCGTTAATGGTTGCGAAACTTTTAAGCTGAGGAAAAAAGAGCTCAATGGTTGAAAATGTCTTTTTTAAATACGGTCGCAAAATAGTTAAAGCTTTTTGCTCTTGGTATTTTTTGTGTTTTATATCATACACTCGCATAATCCAAGCAATAAAAAATGCAGATGCCAAACTTGCAAACACACCACACATACCAAGAACAAACCCATGTTTGGGTGTGCCTACATCCTCTGCAAAGCAAATTACAAATAGAATTATGAAAATTAATGTAGTAACTGCTGTTGCTACAGCAAGAAATATATTCATCCCATCCCAAATGGTAACTGTAAAATTTATGTTTTGTTTTTTCTTCATCACAACTTATTCCTCCGTTATTTTTTCGAGAGTTTCAACGAGCATATCACTCAACTCTTGCGACACACCAATCTTATGCCATTCACCGGAAGTATCAAGCTCAGGATAGTGATAACGCCAGCGGTCATATTCCTCTTTTGTGATTTCTTCATTTCGGAACTTATCAGCTTCTTTCTGCCACGCTGTAAAGAGCTTTACCATTTGCGGATATTCCATTCCGCTATTCTTATCAAGTCGGATACACACCTCATCATTGAGTGTATCAATACGGAAACCATATAAATCCTCAAGAGCAAAGAGCGTGTGCATAAGTCCGATATAGCTCTCTATGTTCGGAACATCAAGCGCTGCAGGAGAAACGTCGAGAGTTTTCGCTATTTCCTTTGTCAGCTCTGCCTTTGGTGTTCTTGTTCCCGACTCATACTGTGCAAGTCTGATGTCTGCTGTTTTCTCT
>JAFTVY010000104.1 GCA_017465545.1 Ruminiclostridium sp. | reverse complement strand
GCTCGCCCTTGTTGCTGTTGTAGCGGTCATTCAGAAATTGTAATTCAGCTTCTCTTCCTATGAACATATATCTCACCTCGTTTATCTAATCGTGATTTAGTAAATTGTGATTTGATATTATTATACCCCATAATTCTGTAAAAATCAAGAGGGAAGAGAAATTTTGTTGATAAAATCAGACGATACTCTTTCTCTGATATTGTAAAGCACAATCAAAAACTAACAAACAACTAACAAAACAGAAAGAAAACGGCATTGTAATGCGGATATAAGTTACCCAAGCGATAAGAAATCTTATCCAAGAGATAATTTCTTTCAAAGTATTTATTGCAATCAAACCCTTTTCGGTACCCGAAAAGGGTTTTGTTTTTAGAAGAATAATGTATAGATATGATTTGCTTTAATTAATATAAACGTACACAATTATATCTACAAATACACCAAAAAGAGAAATATTTGTGATAACTACTAGTGTTATCTTGTAGATTTATTGTGTTACTTGCAATATTTAGCAGTGTTACGGCGATATACCAAGTTGTAAAATCATAAGTGGATTTTTTAATTTAGTAAATTGTGTTGTAATTTATTAGGATTTATGCTATAATTATATATACTAATCATTCTTATGGCGTGTTTAACAATCACTAAGGAGATGTTTTATGAAGTATGATGCATTTATAAGTTATAGACGTGATGGCGGTTTTCTGACTGCTCAGGTAATACACGATCATCTAAAAGCAAAAGGAATCCACTGTTTTCTTGATCTTGAATCGCTCAATTCAGGAACATACGATGATAAAATACTTAATGCAATTGAAAATTCTCCTAATTTCATTCTGATACTGTCAAAGGGATCTCTTGATAGATGTGTGGATGAACACGACTGGGTCAGGAAAGAAATACATAAGGCTGTTGAACTAAAAAAAACTATAATCCCCATAATACAGAATGGGTTTACATGGCCTACAGTTTGGGATGATGGAATACCAGATTTTGTAAGATATTTAGAGCGAGTAAACAGCGTTATTGCAACCACTATATACCTTGAAGCAATGATCGATAAAATTATTAGCTATATGACGGGTATAACCAGTTCTTTTTTTAGTATCACAAGTGCTACAAACGTTTTGAATATCGCAACCTCAAATCTTACTGTTGTAGATAGCGTATTACGCGGTTGGGATTGTGATGAACTGTTTTTAAAGTTTGGCTTTAAAGTTGAGAGGCATCCTTATAAATGGACAGATGCCATACTGAATGACCTTCTGAACGGCAATCTTGATCTTGCAATATACAATAAAGAGTCGTGCAAAAGTTTTAATGCCAATAATGGTAATAAAATACATACAATAAGAGATGTTTGTTCTTCTATGGGTGGGCGAAATTTCTATATTCTTGCATCTATATACGGAAAATGGTCGAATATGACATTGGCTCAATTTAAAGAAAATATAGATAATACAACTGTTATAGGCGTTTCAAAATCTAGTGATATGTTCAAAAATCTACTGTACATCCTTGATATGACTGAGCAAGAGTTGACGGACAGAGGCGTAAAAATTATGAATTATTCCTCAGATCAAGGTTTGGGAATTTTTGACATTATGCCTGATATGCTTATAATTGCTGGGCAGGATATAAGATTTCTGGCAGAGCGAACCGGTAATTTCAGGGAGATTATCAGCTATGATGATTTTCCTCCCGAAAAAAAACAGTTCTTTAAAGATAACTCTATAAACTCCTTGCTTATAGGACCTTCGGGAATGGAAAAACTGAACAATGTAGATCTTGATGATATCGGTATGGAGTTGATGTTGAATTTTTATCGTAATATTATGTCACCTCAAAGTCGTGATTTGATAAAAGAGAAACTTTCACGTCAGCTAAAAAATATTTGCGATGACCCCGATTCTATTGATTACATTTTGAAAAAGATAATGTTCGAAACATACAGAATACTTTAATGAGGTTATACTATGAAAATTGGTTTTGCATTGATTTCATCAAATCCAGTATTTGATCAAGTGATTTCGATAGAAAATAAAATACATGTCCGTGCAGGATTTTTGGATTACCTTGGAACTCATCATAATTTACCTCATACAACAATATTTCAGGGTAATCTGAGTGATGAAACAAATTATTGTGCTATAGCTGAAAAAATAGCAAAAAAATTTACTGAGTTGTTTCCAAGCAAAACAATAGATTTTGGTGATGTAATATATGTTCCTGAGGGTTGGTATTTTTGGATGTGCAAAAAAACCAAGGAGTTTCAGGAACTGCACGATCTGACGCTGAAGCTTGTTGAATTAAACATCGTTTTGGAACCATCCAGATTTAATCGAAATATTGAAAATATACCCTCTATTCAACTTGAAGCTATACGTAGATATGGTTATAGGTACGCGGGTGAAGCGTTCTTTCCTCACATTACTGTGGGACGTACTACAAATGAAGATACAGTGTTGCTTTCTGAGCTTAATTCTGAATTTGCTTCCATAGAAAAAAGGGCTGAAATTTCAAGAATCACAGTTTACAGAATGGGAAACAATGGAACACATTCTGAAACACTCTATGAAATTAGATTGTGAAAGGAAAAAAAATGAAGATTCTTCTTGTTAGGCACGGAGAAACAGATTGGAACTTAAAAAACAAAGTACTTGGTAGAACAGATATTCCACTGAATGAAAAAGGAATAAAACAAGCTGAAATTCTTGCAGAACAATTGAAAGCAAATAAAATTGACATTATGATTACATCTCCGCTACAACGAGCGATAGAAACAGGAGCAATAATTACAGAAAAACTTAATTTAGACTGTGAATGTATAATCGAATCCTGTTTAATTGAGCAGAATTATGGCATATTTGAAGGAGTTGACAGAAACGATGCTCAATATCAAAACGCAAAAAGAAATTTCTTTTCAAAGTACAAGGACGGAGAATCCTTTTTAGACGTAGCAGCTAGAGTGTATCCTTTTATAAAAGGACTTTCTAAATTGAATGTAACAACATGCTTGATTGTCACTCATAACGGAATATGCAGAATAATTTCTAACTATTTTGAGAATATGACCAACGAGGAATTCGCTACATTCTCTATGAGCAATTGTGAGATTAAGGAGTATGTTTTATGAGTAAGGAAGAGCTTTTGGATATTCTGGATGAAACCGGAGAACTTACCGGCTTACTTGAAAATAGGAAACTTGTGCATGAAAAAGGAATGTGGCATAGGAGTGTACACGTTTGGTTTTTTGATGAAAATAAGCTTCTACTTCAAAGGAGAACTGATACAAAAGAGTCTTTTCCTGGGATGTATGATGCTTCGGTAGCTGGTCATGTTGAAGCAGGAGAAAGCTGTCTGGATGCTGCTGTTAGAGAAACGTTGGAAGAACTAGGAATAGCCATTCTCCCAGAAAAATTAATCTGGCTAGGTTGTCAAAGATTGGTTATTATTCATAAAGAAAGAAATTTTATCAGCAGGGAATACAATTACATATATTTGTATAGGTCTGATTTTAAAACTATCAGCGTGGATTATGACACTGACGAAATAAGTGATGTAATATGGTGCGATGTGAAAGAGTTAGAGAAAGAACTTATCTGCAACAACAAAATGTATTGTGTGCAAAAAATCGAAATTGCTCTTTTAAATCAGTACCTTAATGAGTAAACCATGTATAAATAATTAAAAGCTATGAATGAAAGCAGCTTGTGTTGATATGTTACGTATCACTCACATAGCACTCAAATCGCAAAACGGAATAGAACTGTTCTTAGTTGAGGTTCTCCAAGAGATAATCAAAGCCCATACAACGTACTTTACGTACCTTGGGGCAGAAAATATTATTTCAACAATAGCCCCCTTGTCGCAGGACAAGGGGGTTTTTATTTGACATTCCTTCCATTTAATGCTATAATACAATAAAAAACACGGAGGCACTAAAATGACAAACAACGAAAGATTTATAAAAACTTATTCACAGGGCGTTGCCAACATTTCGGAAATATGGGTAGACAGAGTAACAGGCGTAAATTATTTATTCCATGCAGCAGGCTATGGCGGAGGCCTTACCGTACTTCTTGACAAGGACGGAAAACCCGTTATCACTCCCTTCCCCGAAAATAACAACAACTGATTTATCATCTATTCCCATCGGCTACGTCGGTGGGAATTTTTACAAACCACATCACTTTACGCTATCCCTCTTCCACGCTCCGAAATCTCTTTTAGATATTTTCCACAAAAATTCATTTATTTTTTATACATAACAGCGTAATAGGTTGACAAAACTAACTTGATGATATATTATAATTGTATATTAAAATGCATTCCATTGCTTTGAAAGGAAACAACATGAAAATAATAATAGTAGGTTGCGGTAAGGTTGGAACCGCCCTGGCAGGAGAATTAAGCAAAGACGGAAACAGTATATCCGTCATCGACACCAACGCTGATCGTGTAAATGACATTGCCAACAAATACGATGCCATGGGAATAGTGGGCGATGGTCTTGACCATCTGACTTTAAAGGAAGCAGATGTAGAGCACGCTGATTTATTCATTGCAATGACCGGCTCAGACGAACAGAATCTTCTGTGCTGTCTTATGGCGAAAAAGACAGGTAACTGTCAGACCATTGCAAGAGTAAGAAGCCCGAGATACAGCAAAGAAGCTCCATTTATCAAGGACGAGCTTGGCCTTGCTATGGTAATAAACCCCGAGTACGCCGCCGCAGCGGAGATTGCAAGAATATTGCGCTTCCCTTCAGCTATAAAAATAGACACCTTTGCCAGAGGCAGAATAGAACTGCTGAAGTTCAGACTTCCAGAAGACAGTCCTCTTGTTGGACTTGCAGTAAAAGACATCGTATCAAAATTACATTGCAACGTACTTATATGCACAGTAGAGCGTGGTGATGAAGCATATATTGCAAACGGTGACTTTGTATTTGAAAGCAAAGATATTATATCTATAATAGCTCCTCATAAATCTGCAAATGAATTCTTTAAGAAGATAAATTACAAAACACTTTCCGCAAAGAACGTAATAATTGCAGGCGGTGGTGATATATCGCATTATCTTTGTAAGACCCTCAGTCGTTCCTCAAACATATCAGTAAAGGTTATTGAAAGAAAGCTTGAACGTTGTAAAGAGCTCAGTTCTGAGCTTGAAACCACCACAGTAATTCACGGCGATGCCTCAGATAAAGCCTTACTTCTTGAAGAAGGTCTTGAAAAAGCAGATGGTTTTGTAGCGCTTACAAATCTTGATGAAGAAAACATCTTTCTATCTCTTTTTGCAAAACAGGTAGGCAATGCAAAAGCAATAACAAAAATTAACCGCATAGACTTTGACGAGGTTATAAGCCGTCTCGACCTGGATACTACGATTTATCCTAAAAACATTACCACGGAAACTATTGTCAGATATGTCAGAGCTGCTCAGAACGCTATCGGAAGCAATGTAGAAACACTTTACAACGTTGTCAAGGATAAGATTGAAGCAGCTGAGTTCATAGTAAAAGAAGGCTCAATAATAACCGGAATTCAACTTTCTATGCTTAAATTCAAGCCCAACGTGCTTATTGCGGCAATACTCAGAAACGGACAAATCATTGTCCCACGAGGAAGCGATATGCTGCAGCCCGGCGATTCTGTAATAATCGTATCTGATATTCTGGGTATGAAGGATATCACGGATATTCTCAGATAAGGGGTGCCGCAATGAACTACAAAATGATTTCCTACACGCTTGGATGGATTCTTATCTTTGCCGCCGCTTTTATGACTGTCCCTATGATAACTGCAATAATTTACAGCGAAGCTACGTTTTTTTACTTCTTAGGCACTGCAGTTGTCTGCTTGATAATCGGAAGACTACTCACATTTAAAAAAAGAAAAAACACCAATCTTTATGCAAGAGAGGGATTTATCATTGTTTCGCTCAGCTGGATAGTCCTGTCTCTTTGCGGCACAATACCTATGTGGCTTTCAGGAGCTATTCCCTCCTTTGTGGATGCCCTATTTGAAACTGTATCAGGCTTTACTACCACGGGTGCAAGTATTCTGACTGATGTCGAAGCAATGCCAAAATGCATACTTATGTGGCGTAGCTTTACTCACTGGATAGGCGGTATGGGAGTGCTTGTTTTTATAATGGCATTTCTCCCTCTGTCGGGTGGCAACAATCTGCATATTATGAAAGCGGAAAGCCCTGGTCCCGTTGTCGGTAAACTGGTACCAAAAATCAAAACCACCGCTTTTATCCTTTATGCAATTTATTTTGCACTTACCCTACTTGAATTTATCTTTTTGTTATTTGGTGGAATGTCACTTTTTGATGCTGTCAACACAGCCTTTGCTACTGCGGGTACGGGTGGCTTCGGATTTTTAAATTCAAGCATGGCAAGCTTTTCGCCTTATATAAAGGTCGTTATTACGGTATTTATGATACTGTTCTCAATAAACTTCGGCTCATACTATCTCATTTTAAAGGGCAGATTCAAGGAATCAATCACAGCAGAAGTCAAGACCTTCTTATTTATTGTAATTGCGGCAATCACAATTATAACGATAAATATAAGCTCAATGTACACAAACACAGGAGAAGCTCTGCTCGACTCATCATTCACAGTAGCATCTCTTATTTCCACAACAGGCTTTGGTGTAGCAGATTTCAATCAGTGGCCTGAGCTATCAAGAACATTACTTGTCCTGATAAGCTTTATAGGTGCTTGTGCAGGCTCTACGGGTGGTGGCTTCAAGGTATCAAGACTCGTTATACTGTTCAAAGGTATCAGGAAAGAGCTTAACACTCTTATCCATCCAAGACAGATAAAGAAAATAAAAATGGATTCACATACGGTAGATTCCGAAACGATAAGAAGCGTAAACGTTTATCTTATTACCTATGTAGTTATTTTCGTTGCTTCTATTGTGCTTATTTCCTTTGAAAATCACGATATGATAACAAACTTTACAGCGGTTGCGGCTACCTTCAATAATATAGGTCCCGGACTTGAAATGGTCGGTCCTACACAAAACTTTGCATTCTTCTCAGATTTTTCAAAGATAGTATTTATATTCGACATGCTGATAGGCAGACTTGAGCTGTTCCCTATGCTTTTACTGTTCAAGCCATCGGTATGGAAAAAGTGATAAATTTAACCCCACGATTTCAAAAAATCGTGGGGTTCTTTATATTCAGTTTGTAAAGGTACTCTGAACAAGATTGCCTATAATATAAAAAGCATATTCGCTCTTCCCCGTTATCGGGTGATTATAAATCACGTAGCTATATCCGAATCCGTTATAGTTATTATCGCCGTCCTTTATGCAGAAAAGAGGCTTATTTCCGTTTGTAACAAGCAGAAAATCCGTGACACATACGGAAAAACATATCAGGATAACGGCAACAACCGAGCATATAACAACCTTTGCCTTACTCATGAGCGGTTATGAATTAGCCTTATCCATAAGCTCCTTGATTATTTCAAGAATCTTGTCCTTTGTTTCCTCTACGGGTACTTTATAAGAGAAGCTCTTGTCACGGGCTGTTATTTCACAGCAGTTTTCCTTTAAGTTTCTGGGACTTACCACAACTCTTACGGGAACACCGAGAAGATCGGCGTCGGAGAACATAACGCCTGCGCTTACCTGTCTGTCATCATAGATCACTTCTGCGCCTGCGCTCTGAAGATCGGCATAGAGCTTATCTGCGCAAGCCTTTACCTCTGCATCGTCAGAACGTACTGCACATACGTGAACCTGCCAGGGAGCAATAGGCATAGGCCAGATAGGGCCGTAATCATCGTGGTGCGCTTCACATACGGATGCGGCAAGTCTGCCTACACCGATACCGTAGCAACCCATAATAGGATTATGTGCTTCGCCATTATTATCAAGATAAGTCATATTCATTGTCTTTGTATACTTTGTACCAAGCTGGAATATGTTACCTACCTCAATACCTCTGGAAATAGAAATGCTGTGCTTTTTACAGTTGGGGCAGATACCGCCTTCAAGAATCTTTGCAAAATCGTGATATTCTACGTTACCGCAGTCACGATCTATATCAAGACCGCTGTAGTGGTATTCTTCCTTATTACCGCCGCAGATAAGATTATTCGTATTCTGTAAAGAAGTATCGAATAAAACTGTGCAGTTATCAGTGATACCTACGGGGCCTGTAAAGCCTGCGAAAAGTCCGCAATCCTCTGTAACTACCGCAGGGTGAATTTCACAGCCTACGAAATTTCTGAGCTTTGTTTCATTTACGTCTACGTCGCCTCTTACAAATACAACGATATAGGAATCATCTTCGTTTCTCTGGTAGATAACCGCCTTGCAGGTCTTCTGAGGCTCTACCTTGAAGAAGTTACATACGTCCTCGATTGTGTGTACGTCAGGTGTGTGTACAAGCTCCATTGCGGCTGAAACGTCATCACGTGTATTTTCGATAATGCTTTCTGCCGCTTCCATATTAGCGGACATACCGCATTCGCTACAGATAGCGATAGAGTCTTCGCCGATGGGAGTGAGGAGCATAAATTCGTGGGATACGCTACCACCCATCATACCTGAGTCAGACTTTACGGATACTACGTCAGGCACACCTGCACGCTTGAAAATACGTTCATACGCCTTGTGGCACTTATCGTAATACTCTTCTAAATCCTCCTGGGAGGTATGGAAGGAATATGCGTCCTTCATTGTAAATTCACGTACACGGATAAGACCGCCTCTGGGGCGTGCCTCGTCACGGAACTTGGTCTGAATCTGATAGATCATAAAGGGATACTTTGTATAACTCTGACCGTATTCGCGAACAAGATGCACAGCCGCCTCCTCGTGAGTCATACCGAGTACCATCTGATTTCTGTTTCTGTCGGAGAATCTTAAAAGCTCACTGCCGATGCTTTCGTATCTGCCGGATTCCTCCCAGAGTGTAGCGGGCATAACTACGGGGAACTGTACTTCCTGACCGTCGATAGCGTCCATTTCTTCTCTTATGATCTGTTCGATCTTTCTTGTGATTCTCTTTGTAGGCATATAGGATGAAAAGATACCGTTTGCCATATACTTGATATAGCCGCCTCTTACCATTATTGCATGGCTGTCAATCTGACAATCAGAGGGTCTGTCTTTAAATCTGTCGCCAACTAATTTTTCAAGCTTCATTGTGTTTTCCTCCATAAAATAAAATAAGCCCTGAGAAACCTCAGGGCGAACTGTTACTATAGTCCGTGGTACCACCTAAATTCGGTAAAAACCGCACTCGCAAAGTACAAATATACTTCTTCTCTGTAACGGGAGAACCCGACTCCGCTTATGTCACGGGTGGCTCAAAGACGGGACAGGAAATTTTCTCTTTAAGGGCTTTCACCTGCCGCCCTCTCTCTGAAAAGACAAAACAACCTTGTTTCTTATCACAGCCTTTTAAATATCGTGTTAATTCTATCATAAAAAAAGCGGTTTGTCAAGTAGGATTTTGCTTTTAATAATGCTAAATTTCAGGTTTTATAAAAATTTTCACAATTCGTTAAAATTTTTTATAAAACCCCTTGATTTTTATTTCGTTATATGGTAATATTGGAGTATAGTAAACGATTACAATGCTTTTCAAAGAAGAGTAATCGTTATTCTTCTGCCAGGGTAGGCAGAAGAAAAATAATAAGTATTTTCAGAAAATGAAAGGTTGGTATTTGCTATGAAGTTTTCAGACGGCTTCTGGATGAACAAGCAGGGTTACGACGTAAACTATGCTACACAGATCTATGAGATCAAGACAACAGAAAACTCTATCACAGTTTTCGCTACAAACCAGTGGATCGGTAACAGAGGTATGACTCTGGGCGGTCCCGTACTTGAGATTACTTTCACCTCTACCCTTGCTAACTCCATCAAGGTTACTATCGAACACTACAAGGGTGCTGTAAAGAAGGGTCCTTACTTCAATCTTTATGAAGACAAGAGCTTCAAGCCCGTTATTACAGAAAAAGAAGGCTATTGGGAGCTTTTATCCGATAAGACTTCTGTACGTATCGGCAAGGCCGGTTCTGCATGGGACGTAAAGTACTTCTACGAGGACAAGCTTCTTACTAAGGAAGGCTGGAGAACAACCTCCTACATAGAAGAACAGCAGTGGCTTACAAACTATCGTATGCAGGGTGCTCCCGCAGAACGCTTCTATGCTCATCAGCAGACAGACTGCCCCGCAAGAATCAGAGAGATGCTCAACATCTCCGTTGGTGAAAACATCTACGGCTTCGGCGAAAAGTTCTCTACTTTCGTAAAGAACGGCCAGACTGTAGAAGTATGGAACAACGACGGTGGTACTTGTTCAGAACAGACATATAAGTCTATCCCCTTCTACGTATCTTCAAGAAACTACGGTGTATTTGTAAACCATCCCGAAAACGTTACTTTTGAAGTAGCAAGCGAAACAGTATCAAAGGTTGCTTTCTCCGTTCAGGGCGAGCGTATGGAATATTTCATTATGGGTGGTTCCAGCGTTGCTGACGTTATCGGCGTATATACGACACTTACAGGTAAGCCCGCACTTCCTCCCGCATACACGTTTGGTCTGTGGCTTACAACATCCTTTACAACAAGCTATGACGAAGAAACCTGCACGTCCTTTATCGACGGTATGGCTGAGCGTGATATTCCCCTTGAGGTATTCCATTTTGACTGCTTCTGGATGAAGGAATTCAACTGGTGTGACTTTACCTGGGATAAGAGAATGTTCCCTGATCCCAAGGCTATGCTTACAAGATTAAAGCAGAAGGGCATCGAAATCTGCGTATGGATCAACCCTTACATTGCACAGCAGTCCTCTCTCTTTGACGAAGGTATGGCTAACGGCTACTTTATCAAGAACAAGGACGGCAGCGTATTCCAGTGCGATATGTGGCAGCCCGGTATGGCTATCGTTGACTTTACAAATCCTGCCGCTTATGACTGGTACAAGAGCAAATTAAGAGTTCTTTGCGATATGGGTGTTGACGCATTCAAGACCGACTTCGGCGAAAGAATTCCTACAGACGTTACATACTTTGACGGCTCTGACGCTACAAAGATGCACAACTACTATACATACCTCTACAACAAGTGTGTATTTGAGGTACTCGAAGAATACTACGGCAAGAACAAGGCTTG
Source organism: Ruminiclostridium sp. (assembly GCA_017465545.1). GTDB lineage: Bacteria > Bacillota > Clostridia > Oscillospirales > Ruminococcaceae > Ruminiclostridium_E. The sequence goes on along the minus strand of JAFTVY010000104.1, from coordinate 1,226 downwards.
CTTATTCGCTCGTTCCGCTACAGTAGGCGGACAGCAGTTCCCTGTTCATTGGGGTGGCGACTGCTTCTCCAACTACGAATCCATGTGGGAAACACTCCGTGGCGGTCTGTCACTCTGCTTATCAGGTTTCGGTTACTTCAGCCACGATATTTCAGGCTTTGAGGCTCAGGGTACACCCGACCTTTACAAGAGATGGTGTGCATTCGGTCTTATGTCATCCCACTCAAGACTCCACGGCAACAGCTCCTACAGAGTTCCCTGGAACTTCGACGAAGAATCCTGCGACGTTCTCCGTCACTTCACAAAGCTCAAGGGCCGCTTAATGCCTTACCTCTTCGCAAATGCAGTAAAGGCTCACGAAAAGGGTATTCCTATGATGAGAGCTATGGTTATGGAATATGGCTACGATCCTGCCTGCTTACCTCTTGACAGACAGTATATGCTCGGTGATAACTTGCTTATCGCTCCCGTATTCAACGAAGAAGGTATTGCTCAGTTCTATCTGCCCGAAGGCAAGTGGACAGACATCCAGACCGGTGAAGTATTAGAGGGCAAGAACTGGCACGAAAAGAAGTTCGACTACTTCTCAATGGGTATGTATGCAAAGCCCAACTCTATCATCGCTTATGGTAACTTTACAAGAAACTTTGCTTATGACTACGTTGAAGGTGCAAAGCTTGTAGTTTACCAGCTTGAAGACGGCATGAGTGCAGAGTGCAAGATCTACGACAAGGAAGCAAACTTAGAGCTTACAGTAACAGCTACAAGAAACGGTGATACAATCACAGTTACAAGCACAGGTACTGATAAGAGCTTCACAGTTGAAAGCTCCGAAGGTCTTAACATCGTAATGGCGTAAGGCTTATGAACGATGAAAAGACAGCTCTTAATAACGAAAAGCCTGCAGATGATATTGCCGAAAAGGAACAGGCAATATGGGATATGAAGCAGGAGCTTGAAGATTATTTAGAAGAGCAAGGAATTTATATAAGACAATAATAATCTGAGGCTATCCGAAAGGATAGACTCTTGTCATAAAAAAATCAGGGAGTCCGTAGACTCCCTTTTTAATTTTAAATCAGAATGCAAAAAGATCGTTTGTTGAAGGTCCTGTAACTATCGCATAGCCGAGAATTGCACCGATTTCATCAGGGCCTGCCGCTTCAAATACGGTACCGTATTTTTCGCTGGTTGAAATGTCGAAGTACTTGCCTTCGTTTGTCTGC
>JAFTVY010000061.1 GCA_017465545.1 Ruminiclostridium sp. | reverse complement strand
CGGTGCATCCGTTATCGTAACCGAAGTAAACCCCATCAGAGCTATGGAAGCGGTTATGGACGGCTTTAAGGTAATGCCTATGGTCGAAGCGGCAAAGATAGGCGATTTCTTCGTAACGGTTACAGGCTGCTGCGACGTTATCGGTGAAGATTCCTTTATGAATATGAAGGACGGTGCGATTTTATCAAATGCAGGTCACTTTGACGTAGAGGTAAACGTGGCAAGACTTGCTGAAATCGCAGTTGAAAGCGGCGTTGCAAGAAACAATATCACCTACTACAAGCTCTCCAACGGCAAGAAGATAAACGTAATAGCTCAAGGCAGACTTGTAAACCTTGCGGCAGGCGACGGACACCCTGCGGAAATCATGGATATGAGCTTTGCTATTCAGGCACTTTCCGCAAAGTATCTGACAGAAAATCACAAGGCTATAAAGAACGGCGACAGAATGACTGTAAACGTTCCTGCCGAGGTGGATAAGGAAGTAGCAAGAAGAATTTTAGGCTACTGGAACGTACAGATAGATACTCTTACAGAAAAGCAGGAAAAGTATTTAGGTAGCTGGGAAGCGGACTGAAATTTGCTATAGGCAAATTTCAGAGTGATGCTTCGTGCCTTGCACGAAGTGATGTTATTGCCGTCGGCAATAGTGATGTACGGCTTCGCCGAATGATGTTTCGTGCTTCGCACGAAGCTGTGGTATCCATTGACAAGGTCAATGGATGGATAAAAACGGAATTATAGGGTAGCGTTATGGAAGAACTGTTTGTATATGCTTTATTATATTCAATAGGATATAGCAGATACGATGAGTATCAGCTTGTGCTGGATAAGTTGTTTCTCAACGATCCTTCGAATGAAGAGCTTCTGAATTTAGAAGGAATGAAATGCAAGGATGCAATGCTTCATTTGTTTTCTTTAATGCAGACCTCTACAATCGATCAAGACAAATTCGGATCTCTCTTAATGGGTATTCTGAAGTCTGTTTATCAGGAAAGCAATATTAAGGAATTCAGCAGAAAAATGTACGAATTATGGCAAAGGCTTCCCTCTTCTATGAATGAAAAAGAACCTTTCTTTACGTTTTGTTACGCTGGTGATTGCTTGTCTTACAACGATGAACAACAATGCAGAGCATTATACGAAGAAGCCTTTAATTACTACGAAAACGAACAGTAAAATAACAATTCGTTTATAACACAACAAAACTCCGGAGAAGAAAACGCCTTCTCTGGAGTTAGTTTTATATTCAGTTCGACAAATTGGAATTTATACATTCCCAACAATGAAATCTCGTTCCTCTAATATCTCAAAAGGTTCTTTCTTAAAACCAAAACAATGAACCGTATTATTTTCAGATAACATAATTTCCAATCTTTTTTTTGTTAAAGGAAATGTTACCATTCCTAATGCCTCTTGCTTTTTTACCCATCGCACTTCTGAGCTTTCATTGCTTGTCATAAGTTCTCCACCTATATATTTGCAAGAAAAATCAATATTTACAATATCCTTTTCAATATTCTTACACAAGCCAATAAAACCAGTAATCTCTACATCAACACCAGCCTCTTCTTTTATTTCTCTAATCAAAGCTTCTTGAAATGTTTCTCCAGGCTCTACCATTCCGCCTGGATATTCCCATCCCCTCCATGGGCTATTTATTAACAAAATCTCTTCATTTTCATTGCAAACCAATCCCGCCACAGAAACAAAATGTGTATGATTCATTTTATATTTACCTCCTCAAATTCAAATTTATCTGTCAATTAATTATAGCATTTTTGATATAATAAGTCAATGTAATAAGCAACACAAAGCCACTTTTGACATCAACATCAAAAGTGGCTTTTAATACTTCTACACGACTACCGTACTAAAGGCTTGGCGATTTTTTATTCCTCTTCCTCGGCTTCTTCCAGCAACTTGTTGTTTTTCTTTGCAATACAACCAAGGGCAATCTGTGTTGCTGTCATAATTGCAACGTATATCCCGAAGTAAATGATAACACCTGCACCTATTTCATTGAATTTCAGTATTGCTACTGGCATATATAATATAAACATTATTATGTAGGAAATGATTGTTGCAGGCTGTGCCATATTTTTTGCAAAGGTTGGGTTCATTGCGCCGACCTTTGATGCCTTAGCGCCGAACACAAGATAAATAATATTTGTTACAATGAACAACAGCATGGATGTGATAGCGTAAAAGGATGATTTGTTGGTCGCTCCCTGGAATATAAGCGGTATGAATGTAAAAGCGATATTTGACCAGTAAAGCGCCTTGAAGCACTTGAATGCAAGCTTGTAAGCATAAGCCTTCTGCATTTCATCCAGACCCTTGTCGTTTAATAAGTCCTGTTCTTCAAATCTTGATTTCATAATTAGTCCTCCTCTGTTTCTTCAATAACCTTGTTGTTTTTCTTTGATATAAATCCGAGAGCAATAAAATGCCCGCAGAAGATAAGCAGATAAATACCGAAAAATATAATGAAAAAATCTCCGTCCTTCATAAAATTTTTTATATACATTATCGTATATATTACTGCTAAAACGAAGTAGCCTATAATTACACTTGGTTTAGCCATATTCTGTGCAAATTTAGGGTTTATCGCACCGACCTTTGACGCTTTGGTGCCAAATATAACATAGATTATACAGGTTACAAGCTCGATAGCAATTGCGGCAACTGTAAAGATAACAGATTCTTCTATCGCTATTGCAATAAAAAACATAATCAGGGATAATAAAAACATACTCCAGTAAAGCGCCTTGAAACACTTGAATGCCAGCTTGTAGGCGTAGGTTTTCTGCATTTCGTCCAGACCCTCGTCGTTTAATAAATCGGTTTGCTCAGGTACAAGTTTCATAATAATTTCCTCCTTAATTTTCCCAGAATAATTCGTCAAGGGTTTTGTCAAGCACCTTGCATATTGCGATGCATAAATTGATTGTAGGGTTGTAGTCGCCCTTCTCAATAGCGTTTATCGTCTGCCGTGAAACACCTACCGCTTCGGCAAGCGCCTGCTGGGACATATCAAGCGCCGCACGGGCGGATTTCAGCTTTAAATTCTTTGCCACATAATCACCTCCGTGGTTTCTGATATTATAATATCACACGGATTACATTTTGTCAAGTATATTTTACAAAAAATAAAATATTTTTTTCAATTAGTAATATATCTTGTTTATTTATCCTTTGTGGATGGCGGTATAATCATCTTCGGCATTGACTTTATATAAATGCTTTGTTATAATAAGCTAAACGAAAAAATAAATGAGGTGCTATTATGATTACGGATTGCTATGATATTGAAACACAACCCATTATAAATCTCAAGGATTTTTACGGCGAGCCAAAGCACATTGTTGATATATGCCTGGTTATCTTTTCCATAGATATACATAATCACCTGCTTGAAACCTTTGAATGTGAAAAAATAGGACTTTTAGGCGCGTGCAACGGAAATATCACTATATATAAAATGAATTATAAGGGCAGGGATATTGCTTTTTATCTGACTGGCATAGGTTCTGCGCTGGCGTCGGCCTTCTGCTACGAAGCTCACTGGCAGACTGGTGCTACAAAATTCATTATGTTCGGCTCCTGCGGAAGTCTTGACAGAGAAAAAACCGAGGGCAGATTTATCATCCCTACAGAAAGCTATCGTGGTGAGGGTTGCTCTTACTACTATGCCGAGCCCGCAGACTATATCAGTATAAAAAACAGCGAAAAGCTCTCCGCCATATTCGATAAGCTGAAGGTACCCTATGTATCAGGCAGGGTATGGACAACGGATTCTATGCTGAGAGAAACCGTCGGACTTGTCGAAAAGCGAAAAGCCGAAGGCTGTATAGCGGTTGAAATGGAGCTGGCAGGAGTGCAGGCTTTATGCGACTTCTATGGTCTTGAGCTTTATGATTTTCTGGAAGCGGGCGACGTGCTGGAATCAAGCGGATACGATATCGAAGGTCTTCACAATGCAAACCACAGCTTCGGAAAGCTGTACGTTGCGCTTAATGTGGCGTTACTTTTATAAATTCGGTTAATCGGTAAAAAAATCCGGGGAAGAATTGATTCTTCTCCGGATTCTGCTATTTATGGCTTATTGTCTTTCTCAAATCTGTTTATTTACGCCTGAATTATTTTATCGCTATCCAGCTCATACCCCTTCATCCTGACAGCTCTTATCCTGTTATCCCCGTGGGTATTGTAATAATATATACCCTTATCAAGATTACAGCAGGAGGTATAGACAGTATAATGAAAATCTCCGTTATTGTTCTTTACACAGCCGTAAGGGACTGAGACTGTTCCCATTATATCAAAGAATCGGTTTACCGATAATCTTTCATTTTCCGCAGGGGCAGTATTGTGACTTACGTAGCAGGCACGGACAAAGCGTGAGGGAGAAGAAAAATCTCCCGGCAAGGACAACGTACCAAGACCGAAGCCGTAGGCTGATCTGAATATTTCCGCCCTTGTGCATTCGGGATTATCTGGTGCTACCGTGGTATAATTTATCAGATTTTTCATATGATAGTCAAAATCGGGATTGTTTGTCAGTACGCCCACAGGGTTATTATAGACCTTGAGTCCTTCCGAGGTCTGCTCGACGGTGACGCTTCTTTTCTTGTCGGATATTATCCAATGAAGCGGAGAAGGAGGAAAATCCTTATTAAAGCAGTCATCGGTTATGATAATATCCTTTAAAAGCCACTCTGCCCTGTCGGTACTGTCGCATAGGGACAATACGTAGGGTATAAGCTCAAAGGATGCTATTTTAAGCAGTTTTGACTCTACACTCTGTGAAATATATGTCGAATTATACGGAAAGTTAAGACCAGCCATAGCAAGTCCCGTCTCATTCATCCCGTCATAATAAAGAGGAAAGCTCTCTTCATAAGCCGCCATACCGATAATCGCATAGTGACTACCGATAGGCCCGGCTCTGTGACGTAGCTTCAGTTCATAATTTCTTGGTGTGATGAACACTCTTTCGTCATAGGAATAGCTCATATCGAGAGTTCTTCCGAAATAGTGGTTATAGCTTTTATAATTTACCGCCGTACACATTATTTCACCGCCTTTATCTCATAGCCCTTACCCTGCCAGTAGTCAATCACGTCACCCAGAATATCCGCATTCGTTTCGGACACGGCATGAAGAAGATAAACTGCGCCGTTATGGGTAGCCTTTGTTATTCTGTCAAAGGCTTTTTCCTTATCAGGCTGATTATCGACGTCCCAGTCGCTGTAGGCAAAGGACCATAGTACCGTTTTATATCCCATATCCTGCGCTATTTTAAGGGTACGGGCAGAAAACTCGCCCTTGGGCGGTCTTATGGTTGTGGTTTTATAACCGCCGAAATTCCGGCTTACGTAGTCCTCCAGCTCCTTTATCTCACTTCTCACCTGCTCCTCATTGCAATCTGGTAGCGAAGGGTGGTTGCAGGTGTGATTACCCACGGAATGCCCCTCATCTATCATCCTTTTTACTATATCAGGGCATTTCTTCAGGTAATCAAGAGTCACGTAAAAGGTGGCTGTGACCTTCTTTTCCTTTAAGGTATCAAGAATCTTTTCGGTATAGCCGTTCTCATAGCCCTCGTCAAAGGTGAGATAAATTACGTTCTCATCTTCGTCACCTATGAACATAGCGTTGTATCCGCCAAAATCCTCCTGACTGCTTATTGCACCGATAGGGCGGTTATTGTCATCCGTTTCGTAGCCCTGACCATAACACACCTTTGTGTTTGTCGGAAGATCTGACAGCAGTCTTTTTTCGGGCTCTGCAAAGCTGTCCTGCTTGTCACTTTCCGTCGAATTTCCATTACAACCAGTAGAAACAACACATAATATAACGGAAAGTATCGAAATCAACGTTTTTTTACACAAAAAAATCACTCCTTTTCAGCACTATTGTCTGAAAAGGAGCGTGTAATATGCTTTTTTAAATAATGTAGATTCAGGAATTTACATAATTCTTTACCATAGCCTGAAGAAGCTCATCTCTGTCGATATGACGGATAAGACTGCGGGCATTGTTGTAGGTCGTTATGTAGGTCGGATCCTCTGAAAGAATATAGCCTACAAGCTGATTTATGGGATTGTAGCCCTTTTCCTTCAGGGCATCGTATACGGTAGAAAGAATTTCCTTCATCTCGTTTTCTCTTTCATCCTTAAGAGAAAAAGGCATTGTTTTATCTATCATGATGATTACCTCGCTTTACAAAAATCTTGTTGCTTTTTACTATAGTTTTTACTTTCCTTACAAGCTATTATACACTATCCTGAACAAAAATACAATAGATTAGCAAAAAAATAACGAAAAAATCAGAATAAATAAAGAAAAAAGTGATAAAAAATGTAAAAACTTTTGAAAAAACTATAATTTGTTACAATTTACTATTGAATTTCGGGAAAAAATTTGTTATAATAATTGCAGACTGCCGAAGTGTATCTTCGGTGACGGAGAATCCACGTTACGGACTTTCCGTATATATCCATTTATCAGGGGGTTATAAAAAATGGCTGAACAGAAAAAGCAGGAAGCTACAAACGGCGAGTTTAAAACAGCGCCTCTTGGCTTTGACAAAAACGAGGTTATGGCTTACATAGTGCAGATCAACAAGTCCAAAAAGGCACTTCAGGAAGAAGTGGACGATCTCAAGAGAGCACTCGAAGCGAAAGAAGCAGAGGTTCCTGATACAAGCGCATTAGAAGAAATTGAAAAGAAAAAGGCAGAGCTGGACGCTCAGATACTTGACAGCCGCAAGCAGATACTTGACGAAAGACGCAAGCTTGCTCAGACTGAAAAGGAGCTTCACGTATTACAGGATCAGTATAAGGCTCTTGCTGAAGAATATACCGAATTCAAGCAGAAGGCTAAAAAGAAGCTTGAAAAGGCTAAGAAATCAGGCGGTGGCGGAACTATAAGCGAAGCACAGCTTGAAGAAATCTCCGCAAAGGCAAATGCAGACGCTAATGAAGTTCTTGCCGACGCCAACAAGAAGGCTCAGGATATCATTGACGCCGCAAAGGCTTATTATGAAGAAACGGTAAAGAAGGCTCAGGAATACAAGCAGACCGTACTTGCAAAGGGCAGCGAGTATTCTGAAGGCGTAACCAGCGGTAGCGGTGCGATTTCCGCAACCGTTGACGTATTCGAGCTTTTAAGTGCCGTAGCACAGGAAATCAACGATGCTGTAAACTCCGCTATTGATTCTGCATCCGAAAAGGCAAAGGCAGAAACCGAAAGCACAGGCACAGCAGACGAAAAGAAGCTCAGCGAGGATGAGACTGTAGTTGCCGCAAGAACCGCTCTTGAAGCATCCGCAGAAGCAGCTCTTGGTGAATATGAACCTATGACTGTTGCTCCCTACGATTTCAAGCTTACTATAGAAATGCCCGAAGGTGCCGAAGCAGTAGAAGAAGACGAAGACGATGAAGACGAAGATTTCATCACCCCCGACGAAAACGGACTCTTAAGCAGCTTTGCCGTAATTTCCTCTGCAGACACCTCCGATGACGATATGTCAGCCGGCACAGACAACAGCTTCGGCGAAGAGGACGTAGTAATCACTGCACCTTCAGCTACCGGCTTTGACGATATTTCCGACCTTATGATGGATGCCGCTCCCACTCCTGCAAAGAAGGAAGAGCCCGCACCCGCTCCCGCAGTAAAGGCTGACGATGATATTTCCGACCTATTTACTTCAGCACCTGCTCCCGCTCCTGCTCCTGCAAAGAAGGAAGAGCCTGCACCTGCTCCCGAAGTAAAGGCTGACGATGATATTTCCGACCTCTTTACTTCAGCTCCTGCACCCGCTCCCGCTCCTGCAAAGAAGGAAGAGCCTGCACCTGCTCCCGCAGTAAAGGCTGACGATGATATTTCCGATCTCTTCACTTCAGCTCCTGCACCCGCTCCTGCTCCTGCAAAGAAGGAAGAGCCTGCACCTGTTCCCGAAGTAAAGGCTGACGATGACATTTCCGACCTCTTCACTTCAGCTCCTGCGCCCGCTCCCGAAGCTCCCAAGTACAAGAGAGCTCATTCAAGAGAGGGCTACGGCAGTAACGGTGAAAAGCTCAACGAAAGCGTTGCGATGGGTGTTGCAGGTAAGGAAGCAAAGCCCAACGATCCCTGGAAGGATTTAGAGGCACAGATGAACGGTATGACCTTCACAGCTCCCTCTGCTCCTGCAAGCGATCTTGACGACGGTATGACCTCATCCTACGATGACGCTCCCGTTGAACAGGAAACAAAGGCTGATGACAAGATCGATATGTCCGATTATTCATCTATGCTCGGTGGCTTGAATGATAATATGAATACCTCTGCGGCACAGTTCGATCCCAACTGGGAATTCCAGATGATGGAAGGCTCAGGCGATGACGAAGACGATGAGATGAGCAGTGACAACGTAGGCTTCTTCGATCTTTAATATCAATTGATAAACTGAATAACCGAAGCGGCGACCGTCAGGACGCCGCTTCTTATATCTGAAAGGAAAACGGAATGAAAATCAGAACAGAAGAATTAAAGGAAAAAGCAAAAACTCTCCGTGCGGGAGACAAGATAGAGCTGTCAGGAACCGTCTACACCTCAAGAGATGCGGCACACAAGAGAATAATAAGCCTTATAGAAAAGGGTGAACCTCTCCCCTTTGAGATTGACGGTGCATCCATATACTATGCAGGTCCTACAGGGACAAAGGAGGGTATGGCAATAGGCTCCTGCGGTCCTACTACTTCCGGCAGAATGGATGTTTACGCTCCCACGCTTCTTGATATGGGACTCTCCTCAATGATAGGCAAGGGAGAAAGAAATCAGGCGGTGATTGATGCTATTATCCGCAACAAGGCGGTGTATTTCTGTGCCATAGGCGGTGCAGGCGCACTTGCCTGCAGATGCATAACCGAATGCGAGGTAATAGCCTTCTCTGATTTAGGCTGTGAAAGTGTAAAGAAGCTCACCTTCGACCATTTTCCGCTGATTGTAGCCATCGACTGCGAAGGCGGAAATCTCTTTACCGAAGGCAGAAAAGCATACTGTTCAGTAAACTAAAAATTTATTTTGCAAAGGATTATTTTTACATATTGACAAATAGAAAAAACTATGCTATAATGAGCTAAATAGTCGAAATTTGGCACAAATTTACGGTTTTTTCCGTCATTTTCCGATAAAAACCGTTTATAAACTCCGAATTACTGAGGTGAAAACGTATATGCGTACAGAAATTGAAAAGCTCAGTGACGAAGAATTACTGAAGAATATCAAAAGCACCGATAAGATAAGCAGTGACGAAGCGGCAGTTCTTGTAGAAAGATATATGAACGTCGTAAAGGTCAAGGCTCTTACGACTGCGAAAAGATGTCCCTCAGCAGATTTTGACGATCTTTATTCAGATGGACTTATGGGACTGCTCAAGGCCATCAGATATTATGACGAAAAAAAAGGCGCATCCTTTGCCACCTTTGCATCTCTTTGCGTAGATACAAGTATGAGGACCTGCGTTGCAAAGGCTCTGAAAATCTCTCCTGCAAACAAGGATGACGATTTCGATTTCGACAGCCTGCAGGACGAAGGCAAATCAACGGATGATATAATCATAGATAAGGAACAGAACGGAGAGTTCTATAAAAAGCTCGGCGAAATACTTACCGATAAGGAAATGGCTGTGCTGGATATGTATCTTCGTCACTATTCCTATCAGCAGATAGGCGAAGCGCTGGGAATAAAGGAAAAATCAGTAGACAACGCATTACAAAGGGCAAAATCAAAGATAAAGCATAATCTGGGGAAATAAGACTCAAAGTCTTTTTCATATAACACGCACAGCGTGAAAAAAATCAAAAGAGGTATATTTCTATGTACGAAGACAAGACCCTTATTTGCAAGGACTGTGGTGCAGAATTTGTATTCACAGCAGGCGAACAGGAATTTTACGCACAGAACGGCTTTACAAACGAACCCAAGAGATGTAAGGCTTGCCGTGACGCTAAGAAGAACGGCGGCGTAAAGCGTGAAATGTTCATTGCAACTTGTGCTGAATGCGGCGGCGAAGCAAAGATTCCTTTCCAGCCCCGTGATGACAGACCTGTATATTGCAGTGAATGCTTCGCAAAGAGAAAAGCTGACTAATCTCTGCTTATATACGCACCAGAGGGCAAAAGGGTTATAGGATAAGTCTTGTACGTATCCCGATATTCTGAACAACCGGAAGGTCAGTATCAAGGTAAAATGACAGCACGGCGGCAGCCTTAATATGCAAGAATCCCTCCGAGCAATCGGAGGGATATTTTTTAGCGAGGATAATATGAGTAATATAAGAAAAGCAAATATTTCGGATATATCAAGAATTGCAGAGATAATAGTTGTGAATTACCGCAACAATTTCTACCCCTTTTTTAAAAATGACGAATTTTATTTCGGTGAACTGAACGTAATCGACCTTGCAAAAGAATACAGCGAGAACGATGAAAATCTTAAAAACACCTACGTTTATGATGACAAAGTTGTAAAGGGACTTATCAGGATAAAAGGTACGGAAATAGAAAAGCTCTTTATCGAGCCTGCCTTTCAGAGCCAGGGTATCGGAGCGAAGCTACTTCATTTTGCAATAGATAATTTCGGTACGGATTTTCTCTGGGTACTGGAATATAACAAAAGAGGTATTGCGTTTTATGAAAGAAACGGCTTTAAGCTGACGGGCGAAAAGATGATAGAGGACGAATGGGTGCCGCTACTGAAAATGAGCCTTGAAAACGCCTGAAAGCCTTATTTTACGGCAGATTCTCGGTTTGCGAGAGAAATTTTCGGTTTATGGGGTTGTGTTTTGTGTGTCGGAAAGGTAGAATTGAAATTGCAAAGAAGCTTCCATGCACAAAAAACACAAACGAAAGGAAATCTGAAATGGAAGAAAAAACTATAGGTGCATTTTTATCAGCACTCAGAAAATCCAAGGGACTTACCCAAAGAGAGCTTGCAGAAATGCTCAACGTATCCGATAAGGCGGTAAGCCGCTGGGAACGTGACGAATGCGCTCCCGACCTTACACTTATCCCTGTACTTGCGGAAATATACGACGTTACCTGCGACGAGATTTTAAAAGGTCAGCGTATCACAAAGACAAAGGAAGAAGCTCCCTCCGTCTACGTGAAAAGCGAAAAACAGCTTGACAGACTTTTAAGAAAAAGCAGAGTGAATTATCTTACCTGGTGCATAATTTCTGTCGGAGTGGCTGTACTGGGACTTATTGTGTCGATGGTGGCAAACTTCTCCTTTGAGTCGGCGCTGGGCGGCTTTTTCATCGGCAGCGTCTTTATCTCGGTAGCCGTAGTAATTACCGCCGTGCTTGCAGTAAGATCGTTTTTTGCAATAGAGGATATGGAGCTACCAATCGAAAAGCAGACCTCGTACAGATATTTTCTGATTTTCGCCACAGAAATAACGGCGGCTGTCATTATAACGATTTTTGCTATTATGCTACCGCTGACAGATACCATAGACGGTATACCCTTCCTTTTTATAGAGGAATGGGTAAAGAAAGCCACAATAACAGCCTTTATCGCACTTACAGTATCGGCGGTTGCTATATTGCTGACTTATCTTATTTACGTAAAGGATGACAGTAAGAAGGGCAGACTTAAAAAGCTGAAGGTCGGATGTATTGGCTTTACTGCAATTGCGGTTCTGATAAACTTGTTAATCATCGTCATTTGCAGTGATTTTCATTTTCAGCTATTGCTTTTCGGAGATGGATATTCATATATCGACACCTTTATTTTCATCAGGAATATATTTATAGTACTTACTCCCGTCGAAATTATAGCGGCTACTATATTTTATAGGGAGAAAAGCAAGAAGATAAAGAATTCTTAAAATGAGTATGCTGATGCGAAAATCCCCTTGACTTAAGTCAAGGGGATTTTTTATTATGAGTACATAATTTCCCCTTTCTGACAGATACTTTTAAAAAGCATTATTTCAGAAAGGAAAAAATCATGGAAAGAATCAGAAATTTAAACAGCTTTTATAAGATGTCCGTCATTGCTATTGCTATGCTTCTGACAGCGGGAATTATAACCCATATGATAGCTGACAACAAGTCGAGTCCCGTATATTCTGCAAGAGGCTCTCAGGGTGCAGAGGTGGAAGCTATTCAGCAGGTACTGTCCGACTGGGGACTTTTTGACGCAGAGATAACCGGATATTTCGGAGAGAAGACGGAAGAGGCTATAATCCGTTTTCAGCGGATAAAGGGACTTGCCCAGACGGGTGTTGCGGATAAGGCAACCTTAAAATTGCTGGGTGTTACAATAGGGCAGATTCCCGCCGCAACCGAAGCAAACGTCAATCTGCTTGCCCGTATCATTTCCGCCGAGGGCAGAGGCGAGCCCTATATCGGTCAGGTGGCTATCGGAGCGGTCATTATGAACAGAATCGAGCATCCCTCCTTCCCCGATACTCTGGCAGGGATAATCTACGAAAATGGAGCCTTTACCGCTATAACCGACGGACAGTTCAACGAGCCTGTAGTAGATTCTGCTTATTCCGCCGCCCGTGACGCTCTTTCAGGCTGGGATCCTACGGGAGGATGCATATACTATTATAATCCCGACAAGACGGATGACGCCTTTATAAAAAGCAGAACCGTGCAGAAGGTCATCGGAGCGCATTATTTCTGCGTATAAAATTGATATTTTCTCTTGCCTTTTTCCTTAGTTTATGGTATCATAGAAGGGTACTTTTAAAACCTTCGGAGGATTTATGGAAAGAGAAAAATTAAGCAGTCGACTGGGCTTTATACTGCTCAGCGCAGGCTGTGCAATAGGAATAGGAAACGTGTGGAAGTTCCCCTATATCACGGGACAGAACGGCGGCGGTATCTTCGTACTGATATATCTGTTCTTCCTTATAGTAATGGGCGTTCCCGTACTGACGATGGAATTTTCTATGGGAAGAGCCGCACAGAAGAGTGTTGCAAAGCTGTACCACAAATTAGAGCCAAAGGGCAGTAAATGGCATATTCACGGCTATTTCTGCCTTGCAGGTAATATCATTCTGATGATGTTCTACACTACGGTTTCAGGCTATATGCTGAACTATTTTGTAAAGATGGCAACGGGTACCTTTGAGGGACTTGATCCTTCGGGAGTCAAAGAAGTCTACAGCAGTATGCAGGCTGATCCCTTATCAAGCGTTCTGTTTATGGCTATAGTAGTTGTAATCGGATTTCTTGTATGTGCAGGCGGCGTCAAAAACGGTCTTGAGCGTATCACAAAATATATGATGCTCGCCCTTCTTGCAATTATGGTGGTGCTTGCGATAAACAGCATCTTCCTCCCCGGCGGTGACAAGGGACTTTCCTTCTATCTTGTTCCCGACGTTGACAGATTTTTAGATCAGGGCCCCGTAAACGTAATAGTAGCGGCAATGAATCAGGCGTTCTTTACCTTAAGCCTTGGTATAGGCGGTATGGCTATCTTCGGTAGCTACATCGACAAAAAGCGCTCTCTTATGGGAGAAGCGGTGACGGTTGCGGCGCTCGATACTTTTGTAGCATTCTGCTCAGGTCTTATCATCTTCCCTGCCTGCTTTGCATATAACGTACAGCCCGACAGCGGTCCGAATCTCATATTCGTAACCCTCCCCAACATATTCAACAATATTCCGCTCGGAAGACTCTGGGGAAGCTTATTCTTCGTATTTATGGGCTTTGCGGCTTTATCTACAGTCTTTACCGTACTTGAAGGTGTAATCGCCGGTATTATGGATCTTACCGGCTGGAGCAGAAAAAAGACCTGCCTTATAGGCGGTATAGGTATGTTCCTGCTGTCCCTTCCTTGTGCACTGGGTACAAATCTCCTGGCGGGAATCACTCCCTTCGGTGAGGGCAGTACCATAATGGATTTAGAGGACTTTGCAGTATCCAATATACTCCTCCCCTTAGGCTCGCTTATTTTCGTAGTATTCTGTACTATAAGATACGGCTGGGGTTGGAAGAACTTTACCGAAGAAGCCAACACCGGCAAGGGCATAAAGGTTCAGAAATGGATGAGAGGCTATATGACCTTTATCCTGCCGCTGATTGTAATAACTCTCTTTGTAATGGGTATAATCAATTTCTTCAGTTAATACCGTTCCGTCTTTTCCGTCTTCGGGAAAGGCGGAATTTCATTTATTTTTTTAAATTTACGTGATTTGCTCTTGACATTCCAAAAAAAATGTGTATAATAGTATAGGTGGGTGTAAACCAAAATAGCATTACACCACTCAAAGTACGGATTTTAAAGGCTTTTTACGGATTAAGGAGCGGTTATGTCAAAGAATCTGGATATGGCACTCTTGCTTGACGTTTACGGTGATATGCTGACAGAAAAGCAGAAGGACACCCTCACGCTTTATTATGACGAGGATCTTTCCCTTACCGAGATTGCCGAAAATACCGGCATTACACGTCAGGGTGTTCACAAGTGCATCAGAAGTGCCGAGGACTATCTGATACAGCTTGAGGATACTCTCGAATATGCGGCAAAGTCGCATATGGTAAATGAAATTCTTACCAAGATGAAGAATATAATAGAAAAAAGCGGACAGAGTGACAGCAAGGAAATGAAAGAGCTGTTATCTTACGTAGAAGAGATAGAAGAGATAATTTAAAGGAGGCGTACCTATGGCATTCGAAGGACTTTCCGACAAGCTCGGCAAGGTATTCAGCAAGCTTAAAAATCATGGTAAGCTCAGCGAAAAGGATGTTAAAGAGGCAATGCGAGAGGTCAAGATGGCACTTCTCGAAGCCGACGTAAGCTTTCCCGTAGTAAAGGCATTTGTAGGCAAGGTCAGCGAAAGAGCTGTCGGCGCCGAGGTTATGAACAGCCTTACCCCTGCACAGCAGGTTATTGATATAGTACATGAGGAGCTTATCTCCCTTATGGGTGACAGCGCCGCAAGAATAGATTTTCCCTCAAAGCCGCCCTGCGTAATCATGATGTGCGGATTACAGGGTGCAGGTAAAACTACTCATTCGGCAAAGCTCGCAAAGTATTTAAGAGGTCAGAACAGACGTCCTTTACTGGTAGCCTGCGACGTTTACCGTCCTGCGGCTATAGATCAGCTGAAGGTCGTCGGTGAAAAGGCAGAGGCAAGAGTCTTTGAAATGGGACAGATAAACCCTGTAACCATTGCAAAGGAAGGTATAAAATACGCCAAGGACAACGGCTTTGACGTAGTTATCCTGGATACCGCAGGTCGTCTGCACATAGACGAAACCCTGATGGACGAGCTTAAAAACGTCAAGGCAGAGGTAAACCCCAACGAAATCCTCTTAGTAGTTGACTCTATGACAGGTCAGGATGCGGTAAACGTAGCAAAGACCTTCAACGAGGCATTGGAAATCACGGGTGTTATCCTTACAAAGCTTGATGGTGATACAAGAGGCGGTGCGGCGTTATCAGTACTTCACGTTACAGGTAAGCCGATAAAGTTTGCGGGCGTCGGTGAAAAGATAGACGATCTCGAACAGTTCCACCCCAACCGTATGGCTGACAGAATACTTGGTATGGGTGACGTGCTTTCCCTTATCGAAAAGGCAAAGGATACCTTTGATGAAAAGGAAGCCGAAAGACTTGCCAAGAAGCTTCAGGAAAACAAGTTCGATATGAACGATCTTTACGCCCAGTTTGAACAGATTGAAAAAATGGGCAGTATCTCTTCCCTTTTAAAGATGCTTCCCGGTGTAGGCGGCAAGATAAAGGAAGAGGATATAGACGAGCGCAAGATGTATCGTACCAAGGCTATAATCTCCTCAATGACCAAGAAGGAAAGAGAAAAGCCTTCGATAATCGACGCAAAGAGAAAGCGCAGAATTGCGGCAGGCTCAGGCACAAAGGTCGAGGACGTAAATCAGCTGTTAAAGCAGTACGATATGATGTCCAAGATGATGAAGCAGATGGGCGGCAAGGGCAAGAGAAAGCGTATGCCTAAATTCCCGATGGGTATGGGCGGTATGAACGGTATGGGCGGTTTCCCCATGTAAAGCAGTAATTCATGGTGTTAATACACTTTGATATAAAAAATTATTTAACGTAACAACAGAGGCAAAGCCTCGCAGAGAAAGGAAAACAGAACAATGGTAAAAATCAGATTAAGACGTATGGGCGCTAAGAAGACTCCCTTCTACAGAATCGTAGTTGCAGATTCACGTTACCCCAGAGATGGCCGTTTCATCGAAGAAATCGGTTACTATGATCCTACAAAGGAACCCTCTGTAATCAAGGTAGATACAGAAGCAGCCAACAAGTGGATCGCTAACGGCGCACAGCCCACAGATACAGTTAAGAAGCTCCTCAAGATTGCAGCTGAAAACTAATTCTAAGAATATCAACACTCAGAGAATAAGGAAAATCAGTTAACGCTGATTTTCTTTTCTCATATTCTGAAAGGAAAAAAACAATGGAAAAATTGCTTATCACTATGGTGGAAGACCTTGTAGATGACAAGTCCGCCATCCAGGTAACAGTTGACGAGCCCAAGGAGGACGGAACTGTTGTATATCATCTGCACGTTGCTCCCGACGATATGGGCCGTGTAATAGGCAAGCAGGGCAGAATTGCCAAGGCTATCCGCACCATTATGCGTGCAGGCGCAGTTAAGTACAACCAGAAGGTAATGGTTGAGATTGACTAAGATAAATACACGCTTCCCCCGATTTATTCGGGGGATTTATTTTTTTATTGCAATTTATAAATTAAGATGATATAATCAGGACAGATGACCTTTCTCAATTGTAATATATATAGAAAGATAAAAACGGGAGGGATTTTAAATGGTACCAGAAAATCACACCGATAATTTAAGAGAGATATACGACCGCAACGTAGACGTGATATATCATATCTGCCTTATATATCTGAAAAACCCCGCAGATGCGGAGGATGCGGTACATAACGCCTTTGTAAAGCTTATGGAAAAAGGTATGACCTTTGAAAACGAACAGCACGAAAGAAACTGGCTTATCAAGGTGGCGGCAAACGTATCAAAGAATATGCTCCGTCATTGGAGCAGATACAATGCGGATTTAGAAGAGGTTACGGACGAGGGCGTTACGGATGAGTACAGCGAGGTGCTTGACGCCCTTTCGAGGCTACCCGACAAGCTTAAAATACCTGTATATCTGTTCTACTATCACGGCTACAACAGTAAGGAAATAGCAAGCATATTAAAAGAGAACGATTCTACGATAAGAAACCGCCTGCAAAAGGCAAAGAAGCTACTCCGCGACGTTCTCGGGGAATCGGAAGGAGACAATGAAAATGATTAAAAAGACACTTGATAACTACTCTCTTTCTGACAAGCAGAAGGATGAGCTTTTTCAGCGTATCGAAAATAGTCTTAACCCCTCATCCGCCGAGCAGGTGGAAAAGGAAGAGAAGAAAAGAAGCTTTCTGAAATATGCTTCTGTAGCCGCCGCAGTTTTAGTTGTAACCGGCGTTACAGCTCTTGTGGTTCATCTTACGTCCAAGGGCGAGCCTATCAACGTTTCTACACCTCAGAGCAGTACCACTCAGTCCGACGAAAATGACTCACAATCCGGTAACAGCTCCGATTCTGACAACAGCGGAAGCGATACGAACCCTCTGCACGAGAATCCGTCCGTTCTGCCTTTTTATAAAGACAGCACCGTTATGGATATGGAACCGCAACCCCATAACTATGAGGGGCTTGCCAAGGTGAGATTTGCCGAAGAATCTTATTCCGGCTATAATTTTACAGTAGCAGGAAACTTTATCAGAAGAGAAGAAAACCTCTACGAGGCACAATTCTACCTGTATGTCACCACGAAGGATAATGAGGAAATAAGTGTACCCGGCGAGTTTGTCCTTGACTACGCCTATAAACGGCTGACGTTTACAAGAGAAAGCCTTGAATCTCTCTCTGAAAATCTGATTTCCGTAATACCTATGACGGAAAACGGCAAGACGTATCCTGTGATAGCTCTTACAATACCTGATGATTCAGGCTTTTACGATTCTTTTTATTATGAGTACTTTAAAGATGAAGGCTTTAAGACTATAACCTCTTTCTTTGTAGCTGATGACGGTATGGGCTATAAACTCAGCGGATTAAGTGAGCTTTCAGAATGGTATCCTGACTTTGACAGCAAAAATATAACCGTAGATGGCAACGTTATTACCGACAGCAAGGACTGGAAAATAAAATTCGATTTTGAAAACAAAACAGTCTTTGCAGACGCAGTCTTATACGATGAAGAGGGACAGAAAACAAAGGATAATCTGCTTTCCTTTGATGACAGCAATATCATGGAGTATGACGGAGAGCTTTCCTATGCATCGGATATACCTTACAGAAAGGTTTTACTTGATGAAAAAACCTGTGGCGAATACACCTTCACCCTTTTTGGAAGATTTATAACCTATACGGAGAAACCTGACCATTACTATGGTTATTACGGGCTGATTGTAAGCAGAAACGGAAAAGTCATCAAAAACAATGGACTTATCGCCGTTGACATAGACTCGCAAGGAAGATTATACACTCCCAAAGATTACAATTATAAGGATATGCTGAAGGTATATACTATGACTCAGAATGGCATAGATTATCCCTTAGCCTCTGTCACCTACAATATAACAAACGAGGATATTGCTAACAGCTATGCAAAATCAGTTACACGCTTTTTTACGGTCAGAAACGGCACGCAGGACTCCTTTACAGATGGTACCACCAATTATAAGAATCTTCCTACAGACGTAACGGTAGATAGCCTTTCCATAACAGACAATGTCAACTGTAAAAAAATAACCTTTGACTTTGTAGAAAGAGAAGCAACCATAATAATGCTTTATGAAAAGGATGTGGATATAAAAAAGCGCCCCTACTTTAAAAATTCACACATCTACACCGAACCCTATGGAAATGCAAAAGGAAACTACTATGATATAGTCCGCTTTGCAGAAAAGAGCTACAACAACTATGATTTTATTGTAGGCGGAAAAATGGAACCTGAAAACGAAGGACTTTTTAAGCTGACTCTTTATATGTATCTCTATCAGGACGGAAAACTTATCGATATCTGCCAGATGTCTCCGGGTCTCTTTGGCAATTTCAGATTCCAGTTATCCGACGTGGACAGCTTTGAGGATAACGTACTTGAGGTCAGAACAGTACACTCACAAGGCAAGGAATATCCTTTGGCGGCGATTACCTGCAAGGTTGACGCCAAGCAGCTTAAATCATATTTCGGCGTGGATTTTTCCACAATAACCGATTTCTTTATGATAACGGACAATAAGCTGAACAATGTAATAGACAGATATCCCGATTACGTTCCGGGTACAGCTATAACAAATAACGTTATGACGGACGACAAAAACTGGGTAACAGAATTTGACTTTGAAAATGGCTGTGCCCGTGTTGATAGGATTCTGCTTTCACCGTCCAATCAGAAAATAAAGGATAATCTTGTTCCATTTACCGATGACAACATACCTGTCTATAACGGAGCGCCTGCGCTTTCTGATAACGTTCCTTATGCAACGGTATTTATCGATGAAAAGACGGTAGGAAAATACACCTTCACCCTTTTTGGTAACTTTATAAAAAGCGAAAATTATCCTGATAACTATTACGGTTATTTTGATATTATCATAAGCAGAGACGGCAAGGCTATACGTGACTATATCGGAAAAGTCATCAGTAAAAACGGTGAAAGAGTAATAGCAATACCTAAAAGCTACGATTTCAGCAATATGCTGAAGGCGTATAGCATGATGCAGAATGGAATAGAATTTCCTTTAGCTGTAGTCACCTACGGAAATCCTGATATATATACAGGAGAAAACGGTGATTCTATATCCGGATTTTTTACAGTAAATAATGGATTCGGTGAAGACTTTATTTCCGATTACAGCGGCTTGTCATCCGATATAAGAGCAGCAGGGCTTTCTATAATAGACGACGCAAACAAAAAGAAGATAACCTTCGATTTCCTGAAAATGAAATCCGATGTTTCCTCTATGGATAACGAAAAGGATATTGACGTAAGACAACTTCCTTATTACAAGGATTCTGCTGTCTTTAAGGATGACGGTACGGCAGTCGGAGAGACAGATCTCGTCCGCTTTGCTGAAAAGAGCTATGAAGAATATCGTTTTGTGGTTGCAGGCAGTTTCATCCGCCGTGAAGAGGATAGATATGAAGCAAAATTCAGCTTGTATATATACAAGGACGAAAAGCTTATAAGCGCCCCCTGCAGCTTTGATTTAAAAGGTTATCAGTATGCATTTGACATAACAAAAGCAGATATGGAGCAGTTTGACAACAAGCTGATGAAAATCCATACGGTATGGCAGGACAATAAAGCCTATCCGCTTATTGCCCTTACAAACAGGGTGGATAAACAGGTGCTGTCTGATTTGTTTTATAGCGAGGATTATGAATACGGTACGATATTCTTCTCAGTAAAGGATGATCAGGCATTCAGATTCACCTTGAACGGTAACTTTAACTTCTGCTACCCCGATTTTGAAATGGACAGCTTCAGCAGGAACGTCTGTACCGATAAAAACGGCTGGGTAACTCAGTTTGATTTTGAAAATAAGACCGCCTATGTAGATGCGGTACTATACGATGATGAAAAGCAGGAGCTTTTAAACAGTCTGTTACCCTTTGAGGATAGTAGCATCCCCGTTTATGACGGCTCTCTCTTTGAGTCATCAAAGGTTCCTTACGCAGATGTTCTTGTCGAAGAAAAAATCATTGGAGACTACACCTTTACCCTGGCAGGACGTTTCATAAGGCGTTCTGATGACACTGATAATTACTTCGGTGGTTTCAGACTTATCGTAAGCAAAAACGGAAAAGCTATAAAAGGCCCGTTTATCGCTACTGTAGATTACGGAGCTCAATTCGGAGTATCAGCTCCTAAAAATTATAACTATAATGATATGCTGAAATGCTATATGATGAAGCAAAACGGCATAGAATATCCCTTGGCAACAGTTACATATAATATTCCGGAAGAGGACACAAGAGAAAGTTTAGGGGCAGATTCTCTCACACGATTCTTTACTGTAAGAAACGGCGTCAGCGAACCGCTTGAGGGAGTTATAAATTACAAGAATCTTTCTCCCAACGCCATAAAATCAGGCTTATCCTTAAAGGACAGCGCAAACCGAAAGAGGATAACCTTTGACTTTGAAAACAGAAAAGCTACTGTAACAGAGATTACCGATCCGCAGCATATTGACGTAAGAGAATGCCTTTATTACAAGGATTCTGCTATCTATAAGGACGGTAGTACGGCAGTCGGAGAGACAGATTTTGTCCGCTATGCCGAAAAGGAATATATATGCACCGGTAAATCGGATGACAAATATAAATTCATTGTCGGTGGAGAGCTGACACGTCTCGAAAACGGCAATTTCAACACTACGCTCTATATATACTTCTACGTAAATGATAACTATACGGGCATGGAAAAATCCATCTGTAACGGTGGCTATGACTTCTCTATCAGCGCAGAGGATATTGAAGGCTTTGGCGATACTGTACTTGACCTCAGGGAATTCAAATATTTCGGAACGGCCTTTCCTTTAGCGGTGGTTACTGCAAAGCCCTGCGACGATATACTGGAGCAGATCTTCCCTACAGCAGGCTTCTCCACCATATCAGGTTTTTACACAGCTAAATCCCGTACTACTCCCGCTTCCAACATACAAATCTGCAGATTTAATTACGTGGATACGTTCTATCCCGATTATACAAAGAACGCAACCTTCCGTGTATCTGAAAACGACTCCGGAACGACTGTAATGGTGGATGAAAAGGGCTGGGAGGTATTCTTCAATCCCGAAACCAGAACCGCCCACGTTACTGAGGATAAAACGAACAACTGATAAAAACAATATCTCCCGACCTTTAATGCGATAGTCGTATAGAAGTATTAAAAGCCACTTTTGATGTTTATGTCAAAAGTGGCTTTGCGTTGCTTATGACGTTGACTTTTTATATCGACAATGCTATAACAGATAAATAAGAATTTTGCGGCGAGTTGCACCATCAAAAATTGCGGTGATTTATGCGGGTCGTCGAGGACGCCGACCCCTACATTTTCCACCAATATAGCGGAGATTTGTCGAACTGAATATAAAATAAACTCCAGAGAAGACGTTTTCTTCTCTGGAGTTACTTCTTTATGGCTATCGCCTTTTCGGCCGGGAGATTACGTTTTGTTATTGATTACCTATTA
Source organism: Ruminiclostridium sp. (assembly GCA_017465545.1). Lineage (GTDB taxonomy): Bacteria > Bacillota > Clostridia > Oscillospirales > Ruminococcaceae > Ruminiclostridium_E. The sequence goes on along the minus strand of JAFTVY010000061.1, from coordinate 20,946 downwards.
CGGAGCAGAATATGTAAAGGTGATTTCAAGAGTCTTTATTTCATCCTTGCCTATCTGGATAGGAGAAGCAGAAGCCTCGGATAAGTCACCGCCTAAAATTCTTCCGTCGTCGGGAACGTTTGGTACCCACTGATTGTAAAGGTTACTTCTTGTGCACTTGCCGTTGTCGGAGCTTGTGTAGTTCTTGGTTGCAAGTGTGTATTCCTCACCGTTTATCAGCACCTTATCAATTGTGATGATATAACCGGGGAATAACTGCTCACCGTTGGAAATACCGATAGCGGAGAATGCAAAGCCCTTTGCCTTACCTGCACCTGATAAATCAAGAGAAATTGTATATGTGCCTTCGCCCGTGATGAGAGCGTTCTTTGCCTTGATGCCGGTTGACATATTGGTAGGATCGTAGGTATCGCCTACGCTGTAAGCAATGTTCCAGTCACTACTCTGATACATGATCCACGCTACAGCCTTATCGTCTGCGGGTGCGATGAAGTCTTCATCCATCATTTCGTCCTTTGCCTTCTGATAAAGCTCGTCGATAGCCTTCTGTGCGTTTGCCTTTATTGTTTCGTAGTCAACGCCTGCTTCCTTTGCGGCACTTCTGTTTCTGAAGATATTTGCTATATTTTCATCAGAAACCGTCTCAAGGTGACGCTTGTAGAGGTTACTGCAATCCCATAATACGGGAACGTAGTTGTATAAATCGCAGTTATCAAGGAAGTTTGTATAGAACTTATCGGTATCAGGCTTGATACCACCGTTTGTCTTCATAACTGCATATTCACCGATGATAACACCGTAGCCCTTATCGGTAAACTTTGTAAGAGACTTTAAAAGGCCGTTCATTTCGTCAAGATCACCTACTGAACCCCACTGCTCGATAGCGTCCGTACCGCAGTAGTCCCAGGGTGTATAGTAGTGAACGGAGAGAATAAGCTTATCCTTTGCCGTATCCTCAGGCATCTTATAGCGATCGTCACAGGTCATCTGGATGTCGGTATTATAACCTGCAATAAGTAAGAAACGATCCTCATTCTTGCCGCCAAGACCACGGATGACCTTTACAAATTCGCTGTTTATCTCGTAAGCCTTTTCATAGCATTCGGAGGTTTTGAGTATACCCTTTGAGCCTGCAATATCCTTATCGTTGAGTCTGTCGCCAAGCTCCTCGTTGGCAGATTCGAAAATCAGCTTGTAGGAATAATCCTTGAAATGCTCGCCTATCTGAGTCCACATGGACTTGTACATTTCCATAGCCTTTTCACGCATTGCCATATCAGCGTTGCCGAACATACCCCACCAGCCACCATCCCAGTGGTCGTTGACGATAACGTACATATCAGCGTTAAGAGCGTAATTTACTATCTCCTCTACTCTCTTCATAAGACGCTCGTCAATGGTATAATCGCCTGACTCGAAGTTCATACCGTTTGTCCACGCCACGGGAACACGAAGAGTATCAAAGCCCAGTGCCTTCATATCATCTATCATCTTCTGTGTGGTTACAGGCTGTCCCCATACCGTTTCAAAGGTAGAGGGATCTGAGCCGCTCAGGTAAGCGTTGTGATTGTACGCCTCCATAGTATTACCGAGGTTTATGCCGTTACCCATAAGCTTTGTGAATTCAAGTGCGGAAAGCTCCTTTAAAGCGTCGTCATCTGTTGACGGCTTATCTTCGGGCTTGCTTTCCTCATCGGATGATGTCTTATCCTCTGAAGAAGTCTCATCCTCTGAAGAGGTCTTGTCTTCTGATGACGTGTCATCCTCTGATGAAGTCTTGTCCTCTGCTGAGCTTGTAACGGATGAGCCATCCCCTGATACAACAGAGCTTGTGTCAGTTCCTGCACAGCCTGTCAGAAGCAGGGATGCAAATACCGCTACAGAAAGAATAGCAGAAATCAGCTTTTTTGCTTTCATTTGTAAGATTCCTCCTTGTGAAATCGTTTACCGTTTTTCTTCATTTTTATGGCGTTTCTGAATATTTTACAAAAACGCCATACTCTTTAATATAAAGTATAGCACTTTTCGGCAAGGATTTCAATAGAATTTTTTTTACTTTTTCAAGGGTTAATTTTGTTATATTTCAGTGACAATCTTTTTAAAAACGCAAAAAATCAGACAATTACCGTCAAATGTTACAAATAATTATTTAGCATAAAAAAGTCACAATTTATATTCTCCTTTTAAATACAAAAATAGATTACCGCCGCATAGCTATACTTTTACTTGATTGACAGCTACAAGATAATCTGTTATAATCAAAGGGCGTAGAAAAAAGAAATTTTCAGGAGGCTATATGAAACCTATTGTCAGAAACATTATAATTGCAATTATAACAACGGGCGTTCTTGTGGGACTGTTTCTGATTACCTTCCTACCGACCACGCAGGAGATATATTTATCCGGTGATTTCCTTTTATCCGGCAACATATACACCGATACAGCCGGTGATAACAAACAGGAAAAACAAAAAGCCGAATTTACGATAGACTGTGCTGTAACAAGAAATCTTATCGGCAATGCAAACAGAGTAAAGGGTACTGTAAAAATAGGAGAAGAGGAACATAATCTGATAGGTGTATTTTTTAGTGATAACGGTAATTTTACAGTTTACACACAAACGGAAACATCCAGATGGAACCGATTCCCCTTAGCAGAAATAACAATCATCCCTGACAGAAACAAGGCTCGTATTCTCATACAAAAAGGAGAATATAAGGGCGTATGGGATGGCGTATTCAGCGATACCGAAGAGCCTGAAAATCTCAACGACTATATATATAAATTCTGAAGGTGAAAAAATGTCACAGATAATAGAAATAACTGATTTCAATGCAAAAGAGCTTGACGTATATGCAAGACTTACCGAAGCGGAGCTTCTGCACTTATATGAGCCGAAGGGCGGTATATTCATTGCCGAAAGTCCCAAGGTTATCAGAAGAGCCTTAGACGCAGGATATGAGCCTATATCCCTGCTTCTTGAAAGAAAGCATATCGAAACACAGATGAAGGATATAATAGCAAGATGCCCCGATATACCCGTATTTACCTCCGATTCTGCGGTACTTACACAGCTTACGGGATATTCTCTTGCAAGAGGTGCTTTATGCGCTATGAAGCGCCCCGAAAGGCCTGATTTTTCCGAAATTATAAGAAAAGCAAAAAGAGTTGCGGTAATGGAAAATATAATGAATTCCACCAATATAGGCGCTATTTTCCGTAGTGCCGCCGCACTTGATATGGATGCGGTATTGCTGACTCCCGACTGTAGCGATCCCTTATACAGAAGAGCGGTAAGGGTGAGTATGGGAACGGTCTTTCAGATTCCCTGGAGCTTTCTGCCGACTAATGAAAACTACGTTTCCATACTTCAGGAATACGGCTTTAAGACAGCCGCAATGGCGCTTACAGATAATTCCGTCAGCATTGGTGATAAGAACGTAGCAAAGGAAGAAAGACTTGCAATAATTTTAGGTACAGAGGGCGAAGGCTTAAAGCAAAGCACTATCGATAAGAGTGATTATACTGTAAAGATTCCTATGTCCCACGGAGTAGATTCGCTGAACGTGGCGGCGGCAAGCGCCGTTGCCTTCTGGCAGCTTGGGAAAAGATGAATTATGTAAACGGGCGGCCGCTATTGCGGTCGCCCTGAACTATTAATATATTTTTTCACAGCCTTCCGATTGTCTTTATTACATTTTTACCCCCTCTTATCCGTTTTAAAGTCCTTTTTATTGACATAATAATTATAAAATGATATAATTCTACTTGGATAAATTTAAAATTCCACTTTACGAAAGGTGACCGATATGAAGAAAACAAAGATAGTATGTACGTTAGGCCCTGCAACCGATAATGACGAGGTTTTAAGAGAGCTTATCAGAAACGGTATGGACTGTGCCCGCTTCAACTTCTCCCACGGAGATTACGAAAGCCACAAGGCACGCTATGAGCAGGTAAAGAGAATCAGAGAGGAGCTGGGTGTACCTATCCCCGTTATCCTTGATACAAAGGGACCTGAGGTCAGAGTAAAGAGCTTTAAGGATGGCAAGACCGCCGAGCTTAAAAAGGGCAACGATTTTACACTCACTACAAGAGAATTAGAGGGCGATGATACGGTAGTTTCCATCACCTATAAGAATCTTGCCGACGATATTCAGACCGGCGCAAAGATACTTATCGACGACGGACTTTTAGAGCTTAAAGTAACTGAAATCGACAGAAAAGAAGACTATGACGATATTCATTGCAGAGTAATCCACGGTGGTATATTAAAGCCCAACAAGAGCTGTAATTTCCCCGGCATTCACTTTTCAATGCCCTACCTCAGCGAAAAGGATAAGAACGATCTTTTATTCGGTATTGAAACGGGCTTTGATATAATTGCCGCAAGCTTTGTTACCTGCGATGACGATATTATCCAGATAAGAAAATTCCTTGACGAAAACGGCGGCAAGCATATAAAGATAATCGCAAAGATTGAAAATCAGGACGGCGTTAACAATATCGACGATATTTTAAGAGTATCCGACGGCATTATGGTAGCAAGAGGCGATATGGGTGTTGAGATTCCCTTTGAGATGATTCCCCGTATCCAGAAGGAGCTTATCCACAAGGGCTACAATGCAGGTAAGCAGGTTATCACCGCTACGCAGATGCTGGATTCTATGATAAAGAATCCCCGCCCCACAAGAGCGGAGACCACCGACGTTGCAAACGCCATCTATGACGGCACAAGTGCTATTATGCTTTCAGGCGAAACCGCCGCAGGTGCATATCCCGTTGAAGCGGTAAGAACTATGAAGGCTATAGCTGAGACCACCGAAAAGGATATAGACTACCGCAAGAGATTCTTTGCAAGGGACGCTGATAAGGCTCCTAACGTTACTAACGCTATCGCACACGCAACGGTAACAACCGCTATAGATTTAGGTGCTACCGCAATCCTTACCGTAACAAAGGGAGGCGGCACGGCAAAGACGCTTTCAAAGTACCGTCCCACCTGCCCCATTATTGCGGCTACCACAAGCGAGGTTGCACAAAGACAGCTCAATCTGTCCTGGGGTGTTATTCCGATAAAGGCAGAGGAAATGTCAGACAGCGATTCCTTATTCAGTCACGCAGTACAGCGTTCTATGGAAGAAGGACTTTTAAATAACGGAGACCTTATTGTAATTACTGCAGGACTTCCCTTAGGTATTTCAGGTACTACAAATATGATGAAGGTGCATATTGTGGGTGACGTTCTTGTCAAAGGTAAGGGTATCAGCACAAAGCCTGCTACCGCTCCCGTTTGCGTATGCAAGAATGAGGAGGAGGCTATACAGCGCTTCCGCAGAGGTGATATTCTCGTTATCCCCAAGACTTCAAACAAGATAATGTCCGTTCTGAAAACAGCGGCAGGTATTATAGTCGAAGATAATAATCCCGATTGCCATGCGGCAGTTGTAGGACTTTCCCTTGATATTCCCGTAATCTACGGTGCGGAAAACGCCACCAGCATTTTAAAGAGCGGCGTTACTATCACGATAGATTCCGAAAAGGGACTGGTATGCTCATCAAATAATTAACAGTTAACCCCCGAAGATTTCTTCGGGGGTTTGGACATACAAAGTGATGTTTCGTGCCTTGCACGAAGTGATGCACGGCTACGCCGTGTGATGTTCCGACTCTGTCGGAGTGATGTTTCGTGCTACGCACGAAGTTGTGGGAATCATATGTTGACAAAATCATAGATTTTGTCAACTGCCGCAGTTATTGCCATAGGCAATAACTACTTACTTTAGGGCAATTGATGGATTTTAAATTTCGCCTGCGGTGACGTTGCCCGTGGGTGCAGCCAACCGACAGACTCCAATTTATAAAAAAGAGCTGTAAAAACCTTCGTTTTTACAGCTCCCTTTATATTTTCCGTTTCTTTATTTCCTTTGACCATTTTACGTGCATTACGACTGCATTTGCAATGTAGAGCGCCCACATAACGAGAGTTGCTATACTGTCGGTACCGCTTGCAAAAGCGAATGCCCACATTATGACCGTTACTATATCCACCACCAGCCATATCATCCATTGCTCAATATACATCTTTATAGCAATATAAAGAGCCACCACGGAGGCTACCGTACTGAAGGCGTCCACAAAAGGCATATTGCCACCTAAAAGATGGAGTATGATTCCGTATACCACAGTCATAACCGCAATTATAACGGTAAGGATTATTCTGCCCTTTGCCGTCATTTTAAGCTTTTTTACCTCGTGGGTTTCGGTATTCATATTCTTTTTCCAGGTGAAAAAGCCGTAGAACTGCATCGGCAGATAATAAAGTACGTTCAGCATCACTTCGCCGTAATACTTTGCGTTATAGGAAATTATTGCATACAGTATAACGTTTATCAACCCGAAAAGGTAGGACATCAGCTTGCCCTTACCTGTACAGACAACGTTTGTAACTCCTGCTACGGCACATATTATTCCTATAAGGGTATCCCCTATCCATAAGGAAATGCCTATGATAACCGCAATGCAGAAGCCGAGCCATATAAGCTCCCACCTTTTCCAGCCACGAAGCTCCTCTCTTAAAAGCTCCATAGGTTATCTTCTGCGACGGTCACGGCCGGAGCGTTCATAAAATTCACGCTTGTTTTCGTACATATAGTTATCCGCTTCTCTCAGCTGTGAATTGATGTCGTTATCCGCACCTCTCCAGGAATGACCGATAGAAACGCTGATTTCGTTTTCCCAAAGATGCTTTTTCTCTTCTTCAAGCTTCGCCATAAATTCTTCCTCCGGCATATCAGCACAGATTACTGCGAATTCGTCGCCGCCGATACGGTAGGAATCTCCCTCAAACACATACTTTATAGTGCTTGCCGCATTGAGGATAAATCTGTCGCCTGCGCCGTGTCCGTACTCGTCGTTCATAACCTTGAGTCCGTTGAGGTCAAAGTATGCGATACCAAGGGAGGAGGGTGCATTTTCGGTATATTCATCTATGATAGAATTGAACTTGTTACGGTTATAGAGCTTTGTAAGTCCATCCTGATAGCTCATTCTTTCAAGCTCTTCCTGTCTCTTTCTCTTTTCAAGACTTTCTAAAATAAGGACGGAAACGGAGGATAAAAGTGAAAAATCGTGATAATTGACAGTAGGATTATCCACACCCATAAAGCCGATTATCTCATCATTTTCGATAAGCGGTACTGCAATGAGTCTGTGAACGTTCTGCATTGCCAGTATCTCATAGGTACTGCTTCCCTTTTCCACGTCATCATCGATATCGGAAATAAAGAAGGTTCCCTGCTTCTTGAACATTTCAAGGAAGCTTTCAATAGAATCTATCGGAACGTCCTGAAGCTTTTCTATTTCCTTCGTAACGTTTTCCGCCGCATATTCGTACGTATTGGAGGTGCTTTCCTCTTCATAATCTATTTCAAAGGTATAGGTTCTGTCTGCACCGTAATACTCTGTAACTACCTTCAGCAGGTCATCCATCGCCATATCAACCTTTTTATCATCGGACAGGACTCTGATGCATTCTACAAGGGTATCGGAGGTGTGAAGTCTGTGCTCGGTCTGCTCTTCAAGCTCCCTGACCTTCTTATGCTCAAGTATTGTGAGAACTATATATACTGCCGCTATCAGCAGGGTTACTATCAGCTTTACTATGAAATCCGTCTGAGCTACAGCAAGATACAGAGCGGATGCAATAACTGCAAAAAGTATTTTTAAAATGATAAGTCGGTCTTTCATAAGGACATTTCTCCTTTTTTGTTCTATATAATAATTATTTTAGCACAAAACGACATAAATTTCAACCCTTAGACAAAATAAATATCCCGTTGTCAAAAAACAACGGGATAATATACATCAATGTCGGGATTAATACATGCCGCCCATGCCGCCCATACCACCTGCGGGCATTGCGGGTGCATTCTCTTCCTTCTTGTCAGCAACAAGAGATTCTGTTGTAAGCACCATAGCCGCAACGGATGCCGCATTCTGGAGTGCAGAACGTGTAACCTTGGCAGGATCTACGATACCTGCGGCGATCATATCAACGTATTCTTCCTTGAAGGCGTCAAAGCCGAAGCCGATCTTACCTTCACGGCGGATAGTATCAATGATTACGGAGCCTTCAAGACCTGCATTGAGAGCAATCTGACGAACGGGCTCTTCAAGAGCACGGAGAACAATCTTTGCACCTGTCTTTTCGTCGCCGTCAAGAGTTGCAATAAGCTCTTCTACAGCGGGCATAGCGTTGATAAGGGCTGTACCGCCACCTGCAACGATACCCTCTTCAGCACCAGCCTTGGCAGCCGCTAAAGCGTCCTCTATGCGCAGCTTCTTTTCCTTCATTTCGATTTCTGTAGCCGCACCAACCTTGATAACAGCAACACCGCCTGCAAGCTTTGCAAGTCTTTCCTGGAGCTTTTCTCTGTCGAATTCGCTGGTTGTTGTTTCGATTGCCGCTCTTATCTGACCGATTCTTGCCTGGATAGCGTCAGTTGTACCTGCGCCGCCTACAAGAGTTGTGTTTTCCTTGGAAACTGTGATGCTCTTTGCACGGCCGAGCATATCGAGAGTTGTATCCTTAAGCTCAAAACCGAGCTCGGAGGTGATTACCGTACCGCCTGTGAGGATAGCGATATCCTGGAGCATTTCCTTACGTCTGTCACCAAAGCCGGGAGCCTTGACGCCTACGCATACGAAGGTACCACGGAGCTTGTTTAAGATGAGTGTTGTAAGAGCTTCGCCTTCGATGTCCTCAGCGATGATAAGGAGCTTCTTACCTGCCTGAACAACCTGCTCAAGCACAGGGAGAACGTCCTGGATGTTGCCGATCTTCTTATCTGTGATAAGAACGAGAGCATCGTCAAGATTTGCTACCATCTTATCCGTATCTGTTGCAAAGTAGGGAGAGATGTAGCCTCTGTCGAACTGCATACCCTCTACAACCTCGCTGTAGGTTTCTGCTGTCTTGCCTTCTTCAAGTGTTACAACACCGTCTGTAGTAACCTTTTCCATAGCCTCGGCAATAAGCTTACCTACTGCCTCGTCACCTGAGGAAACTGTAGCTACTCTTTCGATGCCTTCGCTGTTTTCGATAGCCTTGGAATTCTTCTTGATTTCTGCTACCGCTGCGTCAACAGCCTTTGCGATACCACGCTTAACGATCATGGGGTTAGCGCCTGCGGCGATATTCTTCATACCCTCACGGATGATAGCCTGTGCTAAAAGTGTAGCTGTTGTCGTACCGTCACCTGCGGCGTCGTTTGTCTTTGTGGAAACTTCCTTTACAAGCTGTGCGCCCATATTCTCAAAGGGATCGTCAAGCTCGATTTCCTTTGCTATTGTAACACCATCGTTTGTGATAAGGGGAGCGCCGAACTTCTTGTCAAGAACTACGTTTCTGCCCTTGGGGCCGAGTGTTATCTTTACTGTATCCGCAAGCTGGTCAATACCTGACTGTAACGCCTTGCGTGCTTCTTCACCATAAATAATCTGCTTTGCCATTGTAAATATGTCCTTTCTTTATATTATTCTACAACTGCTAAAATGTCGTCTTCACGAAGGATTGTGTATTCTACACCGTCAACCTTTACGTCTGTGCCTGAATACTTGCTCATAAGCACCTTGTCGCCAACCTTTAAAGTAACGGGTACGAGTGTGCCGTCTACCGTCTTGCCGGGGCCTACTGCCACAACCTCAGCCACCTGGGGCTTTTCCTGTGCGGCGCTGGTTAAGATGATACCACCCTTTGTGGTTTCTTCTGCTTCGAGCATCTTGATTACTACTCTGTCTGCTAATGGCTTTATTGTCATTGCCTGTTCCTCCTTTTGTTCATTTCGGATTTAATATATTTAAGCTTCCGATCTTTCGTTTTTAGCACTCTTTGTCTGTGAGTGCTAACCGCTATTCATTATTGTAATATTTTTATGTAAAAAAATCAAGGGGTAACGGGCAATTTCTATAATTTTGTGCTATATTCACATAAATCAATTCCACCATTTGTATAATTTGATTATACCTCTTTAAATATTCCGTCAAAAAACCGCTGACCTGCTTGAAAAAAGCAATATTCCGTTGTATAATAAAGATAACTAATACAGAAAAGGCGGGACGTAAAATGGCGAAAAAAGTACTTATTGCCGGAGAAAACGAAGAGCTTTGCGATTTTCTTTCAAACTACGCTGAAAAAGAAGGCTTTGAGGTAAAGGTAATCTGCGACATACGTGACGAGGAGCAGAAAGTTATCCGTGAATGCACTCTCTGGGGCGCTGATATAGTTATACTGAGCGGCTCCTATGCTGACGAGGATGACGAATGCACCCATGCTTCGCTTATGGCGGACGTATATTCAGTTGTCGGAACAAAGAGCAACCCCGACGATATAAGCCTTTTATCCTATCCCATAGATATGACGGAGCTTGCGGCAGTATTCGATAAGCATAGCGAAAGCAAAAATAATCTTATCACCTTCAATAAAAGCAGAATGACGATAACGGCAGAGGGAAAGGAAATCCCCCTGGAGCTTACGGAATATGACGTACTTTACTGCCTTTCAAAAAATCCCAACCGTGTTTTCAGCCGCAGTCAGCTTGCCTATGAGGTATCGGGCGTAGATGCCGCCAGCGGTGAAAAGGTAATAGAGGACGCTGTAATCAGCCTTAAGGAAAAGATAGACGGCTTATCGTCAGCATGGAGCCTTAAATTCCTCTGGGGCGTAGGCTACAAATTCGAGGTACTTTAACGGATATTCTGCTGTCGCAATAATCTGCGGCAGTCTTACTACAAAAATCAATCGGAGGCTGGGAGCTTATAAAGAACGAAAATGGCAAGGAAACCGTGCTTAAAAAGGGCGTTATGGATTATCATATCACCGATGAGGGCGAGATAGTTTATTCCGACGGCGCTTTTGTTCGTATAATACGTGCTGACGGAAAGACGGAAAAGCTCTGTAAAATCAAGCTTGCGAATTCGATAACTGTGATATAGCAAATTTAACAGTATACAAATATACGACGGGTAAAGCAGAAGCTTCGGGGGAATGGTTTCTCCCGGAGCTTTTTAGTATGAGGTAAGCTTCAAAAAGTAAGGTGAATTCTTGTGCACTTTACCGATTGACAAAAAGTGGATAAAAGTGTATAATTAAAGCACTTTATTACAGCAATGGAGGAAAGTCTATGCGAAATACAGCAAAACGATTGCTATCAGGAATAATGGCGTTTGTTATGATATTATCCGTAACAGCGTCGCCGCTTTATGATGTGCTGAATTATTTCGGCGTACCCAATGCTTTTGCGGCAGGAGCGGAAGAAATTACAGCGTCTGATTCTGAAACTCAGGATGCGGTATCATGGCCGCAGTTCGGACCACAGGTCAGACGAATACACACATATCTGATAAAGGTGGTTGATCAGGATAACAATCCTATATCAGGTGCAAAGGTCGAATGGAGTGAAATGAGTAACTCATATAGTACTGTCACCGGGAGTGGCGGCGAAGCAACGGTTAAAAGCGTTTACTGGCCCAGTGTCAAAGTTTTCGCCCAAGGATATGAGTCTGTGTCTGTAAACGACATTACTAAAGAAGATCAGGTGACTGTCATAAGGATGAATAGTGCGTCATATTCAATAGACAATGTGTATTATTCTGACACCGAGGATGGAAATGGCGTAGACGTACTTAACTCCGCACACACTATAAATCGTCAGATCACAGTTCTGAACCCCACCTATTATGATATTTTTCTGCGCGTCAGTACATCCGGAACTGAAGCCAAAAACTTTATGGTTTACTGTGATAACAAGCTTATCAGCTCAACAAAGGAAAACAATATACGTATAAACACCGAGTCGATCTCAGGCGGCGGAAAGCTTTCTGTTGAAGTAGAATTCAAGGACGGGTATAAGCTGGAAAAGCCTATTTATCTTAAAGTCAAGGACAACTCAAGTGAGCTGGATTTCAAACTCGACGTAGGAAGTCTGGATATAACTCTGCCTGACGAATATAGCTGGCTTGGTTCGCTTTCGTTAAGCTTGCCGGAATTTCCTGTCTATGCTTCCTATGTCAACGATGAAGTTCGTGTTGCAGTAGGAGTAAACAAGGACGTTATGAAGGACGATAGCAAATGGAATGGTTTCACGAATTCCCTTGAAGACTGGCTTGAAGACGTGGATAACGGTCTTACCGGATTGGCGGCTATGCGTTCAAAGGAAACATGGATAAATTACGTAAACTCTCAAAGCAATTCTAATGTTCCCGGAATACCTGTGAAGTGTAAAGTAAACATAGCCGGATATGGTTCTGCCAAGATTGATACAGCCGGCAGGGCTCTGAATGCAATCAGCGTAAAGGTCGTTCTTTCTATAGACGTATGCGTGAATCATTCGTGGCAGACTCTGATCTGGGTAATACCTTTTGTTTTTGATATAAGTGCGGGCGTCAACGTTTCTACAGTCGCCGAACTGAAAATAAGTGATTTTGGTGAGGATACCAAGGTCAGTGGCAGTTTCGACCTTAAGATAAAGCCATATGTCAAGTTTTTTGCAGGCGTCGGACTAAAAAAAGTGGCAAGTCTGGGTATATATGGCGGCGCTTCACTGCCTGTATCAATCTGCATTTACAATGACGATGCAAGCAAGGTAGGACTTAATACTATAGATCTGACGGGCGAGCTTGGTATACAGGCAAGCTTCCTGTTCTTTAAATACACGAAACAACTATTGTCAGGAGAGTATAATATATATACAAGGAAGAATTATATAGCAAAGACAATTGCCGTCCGTGATGAGGTGGCATATACCACCCCTTGCTCCTTCGAGCGTGATACTTTGGAAAGTATGCTGAATGCGGATAATTATTCCGCCACACAATCAAGCAATGACCAACTTTCTCTGAATGACAATGAGCAGGGAGTGATCGCAGAAAACGTATCTCCCTTCTCTGACGCCGACGTTCTGGTTGACGGCGACACAACTATCATTGCGGCTGTCAATACCGATACTTCACGCGGTATAAATAATCAGACGTATATTGTTACATCTGTTTACTCAGAAGGCAAATGGAGTGAGACTACTGCTGTAAATAATAGCAGGTATGCAGAATTTTCTCCCAGACTTTATAAGAAGGGTGAGGACATATTCCTTATATACCAGCAGGCAACGGAAATTTTCGGTGATGATGCTGATGCAAATAAGGTTACCGGTTCAGTTGGTATAGCTTTATCAAGGCTTGATAAGGAAACTATGACCTTCGGTGAAACGGAGCTGATATATGGCGCTGACGGCTACAATTTCTCTCTTGCTACAGACAAGGGCTACAGCGTATGGTATCACAATATGGACGGCGATCCCTTCGGAAATACCAATAACAATAATATCGTTCTTTTCGATGGTGAGGAATCCAAGGTTATAAAGGAAGGTCTGCCTCATATCCTTGCACTCAGGATTGGCAACATTTCCGGTGAAACATACATCGCCTACACTCTTGAAGGTGATGGAAATTATGAAACAAACGGCGATACCAAGCTGTATCTTCTTGATGTAAACGGCGGTGAGCCTGTTCTTGTAAGCGAAGGAAATATAGAAACTGTGCAGTTTACCGACTATAACAACGGTATGCTTGTATGGCAGAATGGTACAAGGCTTTACAGTGTAGCCGCGGCAGGAGAATCGCCGACTGAATTTGCACAGGAAGAGATTTCCAACCTCTTCTGCGTGCTTGATGATGGTAGTATCTGCTATGTCGGAAAACCCGATCCTGAAGGCGATAGCGTATTTTATGTAATGGCACGTCACGGCGAAAAGCTGACAGCACCTTTTGAATACGATACGGTAAGTGAAAATATAGGTAGAATGATCGTCAGAGATAACACGATTCTCTGTAATTTGTCGGATGGTGAGCAATCCTTTGAGATATGCAATCTGTATCTTAAAACTATAAAGGAAAAGTCGGATATAAGAGTTGATTACGTAGATGTTGACGCTTATGATCTTTTGGAAAATTCGGATATCCCTATGGATGTTTACCTGACCAATAACGGCAGCGACGACGTTGATATGATATTATTCAGCTTCACAGATGAAAATGGCAACAACATCGGCAGTCATCTGCTTGAAGATGCGGATTTAGAAACGGGAGAATCGCAAGAATTCACTATTTCTGTTTCTGACAGCGCTAACATTGTCGGAGAGAAATTCTACGTTACAGCTGAAGAAATAAGCGAAACAAACGATATCGAGCCTTCTGACGATTCTCCTGATAATAATAAGCATCCTGTGGATTTTTCAACTACAGCTATCCGTGTATATATTGATGATTACAAATCCGATAAGGAAAATCTGCTTTATGTAATGGTCAAAAATGAAAATCACGTTCCCGCAAGCGGTACAATAAATGTATCAGACAGCAGGGGAAGCGTGATATATACCGAGGCTTTTGAAAATCTTACAGCAGAGGATATGATATTCTTTGACCTTGATGAAGAGAAAATCATCGGCAAAGAAGATCTTTCTAAAATGGTGACGGTAACAGTGGAAACAACACACGGCAACGATAATCTTGTGTATAATAATACCCAGACTCACTATATCGGAACCGAATGTCCTGTTCAGTTGTACGGCACAGAATACGATGAAGATTCTGTGATTCTTACATGGGATGAAGTGAGCGACATCTATGGCGTGGAGATTGAACAGCTTATTGATGGTAATTGGAAGGAAATTGCCGAGCTTGACGACGCAAGCGTAGGTAATTATACGGTAGATGGACTTGAAGCGTCGGATGAATGGAGCTTCAGAATCATACTTACAAAAAAGGACGGCAATGAAATTCAGCGTTCAGAATGTTCAAACATAGTGGAAGTGAAGGAAGTACAGGAGGATAGCAATCCCGAAACTGATGTTCCCGAAACTGATGTTCCCGAAACTGATGTTCCCGAAACTGACGATCCCGAAACTGACGATCCCGAAACTGACGATCCCGAAACTGACGATCCCGTAAAGCCTGCTCCCGATACGGGTGCGGAGGGTATGGCGGTTGCAGCAAGCGTTGTATTTGCTTTGACAGGAATTGCAATCCTCTCAAAAAAGAGAAGATGACCTAAAAAATTATAGTCCCTGAAAACAGGGACTATATTTTTTTATAAGAAAAAACTTTGTTATTTTATTGACGGATTTTTCTCAAAACTATTGAAATTTTCTTCAGAATGGTATATAACATATTTGTATATGTGACTTGTCCGAAAGCGGACAGGAACTGTAACAATTTTGAGTGGACAAGAATTGCAAAAATCGAATCCAACGAAACCCTGACTCTCCGTGTGGCAGGTCTTACGTCAGCCACAGAATACAGATTCAGAGTAACCTCCTATATAGTAACCGAAAACTCCTCTCTCTACAGCGCTTATGCATATATAAACGGAACGACACTCTGAGAATACTCATCGGCTCATCCTCTCTTTCAAGGGGATGAGCTGTTTTTTATTCAGGAAATCACTCCCGTAAGCTATTGACTTAATAGTCAGAAAGTAGTAAAATATTCTATGTATGAATAAATTGTGAAAGGTAAAATGATTATGGCAAAAAACAAAGTAATCAGAACCCTGTCGGCAGTTGTGCTGTCAGCGGTAGCTGCAGGCTTTATGCTCGGAGCCACCGCCTATGCGGATACTACTCTGCCCTCGTACGTCAATTCCGTCGAGTCAGGGTACGTAACGTCGGTAAAAAGTCAGGGCAAATGGGGCGTATGCTGGGGCTTCGGTTCAACAGCGGCGGCAGAATCCTCTATAGCCAAAGAGCATAACGTAAAGCTGGATTTATCCGAAATGCTCCTTATCTACGCCTGCGGTTATCCTGACTTATACAACCAGCTCGGAAACGACGATATAATAAGCCAGTTTGAAACAAGCACGGGCTTTCTCAGAGGCGGAAACGCCTATAACCCTTCCCACTATATGATGGAATGGGTAGGTCCCTTCCCCGAAAACGAGGATTACCCCTACAATTCAAGTGGCGATCCCACCATTGCAGGAAAGCAGTTCACAGAAAGTGAATGGACAGCTATCCTTGATTCTCAGGTGGCACAGCTCACCGGATTTTTCAGCGTAAATTCAAGCGATCCCGATTACATACAGAAAATCAAGAGACTTGTATATACCTACGGCGGCGTGTCTATGGGTTATCACCATATGGGCGAAACCGATACCACGGAAAATCCTATGAATATCATCGAGGGCGAGCATTACTATTACTGCCCCTTTGATAACAGCTCCAACCATAATATAGCGGTTGTGGGCTATGACGATTCCATCCCCAAGGAAAAATTCACCAATAACGGATGCACTCCCGAAGGCGATGGTGCATGGCTCATCAAGAACAGCTGGGGCGATTACAGCCACAACGGCGGTTATTTCTGGATGTCATATTACGATAAGTCCATCAACACAGCCTATGCCTATGACTTTGCTATGGAGGGTGATGCGGATTATTACGATAACCTCATCACCATGGACGGCGCACCCTCAACCGTATCCGTTTCCTACGGAAAACCCATGGTCCACTCAGCGGCTGTATTCACAGCTGAAAAGGAAGAAATAATAAAGGCGGCTTCCTTCTACGCTACTACAACAGTCCTCACAGATGCCGAAGTAATGCTTTATCTTAATCCTGAAGAAGGAAACCCCTCGTCAGGTACACTTGCGGCAACCGGCACCATCACAATAGACACACCCGGTTCTTATACTGTAAACTTCCCCAAGGGCGTATCTGTAAACAAGGGCGATAAATATGCGGTAGTCTTAAAGCAGGAAACAAGGAACGGCGAAACCGTATCAGCAAGCTACGAAAGTCGCAAGCCTTCAACAGATACGCAGTTCCAGGTCGTGGCAAACTGCAACCCCGGTGAATCCTATATTTCATATTCAGGCGAATACTGGAATGATTCTATAGACACAGAAACCCGTGGAAACGCAAGAATAAAGGTATATACCGATGACAAGACACCTCTTGCAAAGCCCGTGCTGAATACTACTATGCTCGAGGATACCCGCATACACGTAGACTGGGATAAGGTAGAAGGTGCAGAATCCTACGAGCTGTACGTAGCAAAGGGCGATGAAGATCTGTGGCTTATTACCTCCAAGAACGCAAGCTCAACCGGTGCATATCTGACAAATCTCATAAACGCCGAATACAGATTCCTACTGAAGGCATTCGCAGACGACGGACTCACAGTAGTGGAATCCGACGAGATAAAAATCCGGTACAACGTTACCTTCTCCCAGCCTTCAATAACTGTAACCGATACAAGCTATACCACGGCTACACTCAGCTGGACAAAGAACACCAGCGGCAGAGGCTATGAGATTCAGCAGTATACCGATAATAAATGGGAAACGATTGCTACTATTACAGACCGTGAAACCGAAAGCTATGAAGTAAGCGGGCTCACACCCGGCGACGCTCACAAGTTCAGAATGAGAACCGTACGTACAATGAACGGCGAGCTGGTTGCCAGCAAGTATTCACCTACCGTTACCGTGAATGCTCGGATGACCTCTGTAAAGAACTTCACATCACCCAGCAGATCCACCTCGGCAATCCGTCTTAACTGGAAAAAGAATGCATACGCTGACGGCTACGTTATCGAACAGTACGACGGCTCCAAGTGGGTACAGATTGCGGATATCACCGACGGCGAAACGATCACCTACAAGGTGACAGGTCTGAAATCAGGTACAGCATACAAGTTCAGAATGAAGGCATATGCTATTACCAAGTACGGCGTTACTATCTACGGTGCAAAAACAGACACACTTACGGCAAATACCCAGGCTTCCGCAGTTACAGGCCTTGCTCTGAAGAGCAGATCTTCCACAGCGCTTCGTCTCAAGTGGACAAAGAACGCAGCAGTCGATGGCTACGTAATCGAACAGAAGATCGGTGGCGAATGGGTACAGATTGCCGATATTGATAATTACGCAACTACCGAATATAAGGTAACGGGACTTAAAGCCTCTACAAAGTACAGCTTCAGAATGAAGGCTTACGCTATCACAAAGTACGGCGATAAGACCTACAGCACGTATACCGACGTACTTGCAAAGACAACTAACCCCTCTGCTATTTCAGGTCTTACGGTAAAGAGCAAGTCACAGACTGCTATAAGACTTGCCTGGAACAAGAACACCTCTGCCGACGGCTATCTTATCGAACAGTACAAGGATGGCAAGTGGGTACAGATTGCCGACGTAAACAGCAACGCCACCACCGAATACAAGGTAACCGGCCTTGCAGGTGCTACAACCTACAAGTTCAGGGTAAGAACCTATAACATGATCGGAGAAACGGCACTTTACAGCGAATACAAGACTGTAAGCGGTAAAACGCTTTAAAGGAAAACCCTTCACGACAAACGTTATTCAAATATCATAGTCCCTGCTTTTCGGCGGGGACTATATTTTATGCAAAAAACTTTGTTATTTTATTGACGGATTTTTCTCAAAACTATTGAAATTTTCTTCAGAATGGTATATAATATATTTGTATATGTGACTTGTCCGAAAGCGGACAGGAACTGTAACAATTTTGAAAGGAGCAGAAAAATGGCAAGTTTTTCTCATGAAGTTCAGAACATGTGCGTGGTTGCCAAAGGCCCCAAGCACGGTCCCGCACCCATTCCCGAAGAGGGCAAGTGGGTTAAAGCCTATCAGATTTCCGATATCAGCGGTCTTACACACGGTGTAGGCTGGTGTGCACCCCAGCAGGGTGCCTGCAAGCTGACACTCAACGTTAAGAATGGTATCATCGAAGAAGCATTAGTTGAAACACTCGGATGCTCAGGTATGACACACTCCGCAGCTATGGCAGGTGAAATCCTCCCCGGTAAGACACTTTTAGAAGCTCTCAACACAGACCTCGTTTGTGACGCTATCAACACAGCTATGCGTGAGCTTTTCTTACAGATCGTTTACGGTCGTACACAGACAGCTTTCTCCGAAGATGGTCTTCCCATCGGTGCAGGTCTTGAGGACTTAGGTAAGGGCCTTCGTTCACAGATCGGTACAATCTTCTCCACAAAGGAAAAGGGTGTACGTTACATGGAGATGGCAGAGGGCTACATCACATCCCTCGGTCTTGACGAAAACAACGAAATCATCGGTTACCAGTTCATCCGTCTTGGCAAGATGCTCGAAGACATCCGTCACGGCAAGACTCCTGATGAAGCTTACAAGGCTAACATGGGTCAGTACGGCAGATATGATGAAGCTGTTAAGAAGATCGATCCCCGTGAAGAATAATTAGGAAGGAGTAAAGATATAATGGCTAAATTTGAAGGTCAGGAAAGACGTGCAGCCAAGATTGCAGCATGTCTCGAAACCCTTGGTATGAAGGAAATCGAAGAAGCAAAAGATCTTTGCCTTTCCAAGGGAATCAACGTAGAAGAAATCGTTAAGGGCGTACAGCCCATCGCATTCGAAAACGCTGTATGGGCATACACACTCGGTACAGCAATCGCTCTCAAGAGAGGAATCAAGAAGGCAAGCGAAGCTGCAGCTGCTATCGGCGAAGGCTTACAGGCTTTCTGCATTCCCGGCTCTGTTGCTGAAAACAGAAGCGTTGGTCTTGGTCACGGTAACCTCGGCAAGATGCTTCTTGAAGAAGATACAAAGTGCTTCTGCTTCTTAGCAGGTCACGAATCCTTCGCAGCTGCTGAAGGTGCTATCGGTATCG
Organism: Ruminiclostridium sp.; assembly: GCA_017465545.1. Taxonomy (GTDB): domain Bacteria; phylum Bacillota; class Clostridia; order Oscillospirales; family Ruminococcaceae; genus Ruminiclostridium_E. The sequence continues at coordinate 1,213 of JAFTVY010000061.1, read as the reverse complement.
CAAGAACAGCTAACAAGGCAAGAAAAGAACCCTTAAGAGTTATCTTAAACGGTCTTGGTAAGGATGCCGCTCAGATCATTTCCAGAATCAACGGCTTCACATACGTTCAGACAGAATATGATATTTCCAACGACGTTCTTACAGTAGTTAAGGAAATCGCATACTCAAACGGCGACAAGGCTAAGGTTCGTTGCTTCGGTTGTAACGACGTTACAGAAGGCGTTGCTATCATGAAGATGGAAGGCGTTGAAGTTTCCATCACAGGTAACTCCACTAACCCCACAAGATTCCAGCACCCCGTTGCAGGCACATACAAGAAGTGGGCTATCGAAAACGGCAAGAAGTACTTCTCAGTTGCTTCCGGTGGTGGTACAGGTCGTACACTTCACCCCGACAACATGGCAGCAGGCCCTGCTTCCTACGGTCTTACAGACACAATGGGACGTATGCACGGTGACGCTCAGTTCGCAGGTTCTTCTTCTGTTCCTGCTCACGTTGAAATGATGGGTCTCATCGGTATGGGTAACAACCCCATGGTTGGCGCTACAGTTGCTTGTGCAGTTGCAGTTGAAGAGGCTAACAAGTAAGCAATAAACGTTGCGCTGATAAATTAATTGAACAACAGAGGCGGTCGCCGTATAGTGACCGCCTTTTTGTGTTGACTTTTTTAGTGGCGTTTGATATAATAAAATCAGCTGAAAACTCGAAGTGAGGGATACGAAATGAATAATAGAATTTTGGAATTTGAGTGCCGTGGAATTGACTTTCGGGGCAATTTCATTATTGAACATACAGGATATGGTCAGGATATTTCTCCGGAATTTGTAATAAAGAATCTATCACCTCAAACAAAAACAATAGCGATTACGTTAGAGGATACAAGCCATCCGATAAAGGACTTTACGCATTGGATTATCTGGAATATTCCTGCGGCAGATGTTATCAAAAAGGCTGTTTCGCGCGGAAAAATCATCGGTACACTCGGCAACGCAAAACAAGGCATAGCGTATGGGTGGCACAGATATGCAGGGCCGAAACCGCCAAAAGGAAAAAAGCATTTATATAAATTCACATTATACGCTTTAGATTGCGAAATGAATATATCTTCGAATACAACAAAAAGAGGTTTTCTGAAAAAAGCAAAAAGTCATATTTTGCAAAGCGGTGAGATTATCGGAGAATTTGCCGCTAAGTAATATTTAAGGCGGTCGCT
>JAFTVY010000103.1 GCA_017465545.1 Ruminiclostridium sp. | reverse complement strand
TTATTTCTTCTTTTTCTTCTGATTATTCTTATTGTTATTATTGTTATTATTTTTCTTGCCGTTGGCTTCGGACTCCTCGCCGTAAAGCTCCTCCGCAAGTCCCTTGGAGTTATTCTTTGCGGATTTCTCCTCAGCCTTTACTTCTTCCTTTGTTTCATCATCAGAAGCTTTATCATTATCTTTCTTTTCGGCTGTCGGCTTCTTATTGTCCACCGCACCCTTTGATTTGATAATCTTCACAGGCTTCTTTGCCTCATTTTCGGATTCAGGCTCCTCTACGGTGTAAATGCCTTTCTTCCAGTTTTCCTTAGCCTTAGCCTTTGCAAGAAGCGCCGGATTATTCTTTCTGTCATAGATAAAGAACAGAACTACTGCGGCTATGCCAAGTATAAGCAGAAGCAGACCTGTCTTGAAGCCGGGAGGTGAATATGTCATCTCGATCTTGTGATGTCCCGGTGTAAGGCGAAGTCCTATCATTGCATTGAGTATGCATACAGAACCGGGGTCGTTGTCGGTATCGTTTACCATAAGGCTGTTGCCTGATGAATCCTCGCCCTCCACAAACTGCTCCTCAACCTTTTTGCCGTCAACCTTAATCGTCCAGCCAGGCTCATATGGAATTGATGTGTAGAGGATTTCTCCTTCCTTTGCGTCAACCTCGCCTACGATGCGGTTTTCCTTAGTCTTGTCCATATCAAGTACAAGGGGTGAAGCCTGAAGCTTCTGGATATCCTCGTGGAAAGCATTGTAGTCAAGGTAGTAAAGCTGATAATCTTTTACCATAATGAACTCGTTTGCACCTGTCTTATCCTGCTGGATAATCGTCATACGCAGCTCAACTTCTGTTCCTACGGGAATAGAACCAAGATTTACGATACAGTAATCGTAGCCGTCATAGTATGAGCCAAGGCTCTGGAAATCCTTGAACTCCCCTGTTGCCTCGTCCTTTGTTGTGGAGAACCAGAGATTGCATTTCTTCTGGTTGTCGGATTTCAGGAACATATACAGGCAGTCCTCGCTCTGAGAAGTGAAGTGAACTCTTACAGTAGGATCAACCGCATTAGGAAGCGCGTCATAACAATACTGTCCGTTGTAATCTCTTACAGTACATTCATTAAGCTGAACATCATTTACGGGATCAAAGTTAAGACGGTAGAAATAATCCTTAGGATCAAGATTTGAATAGTCGGGTGTGCTTCCTGTCATTGAGCTGAGGAAGTTATTCATACTGTTAAATGGATTATCGTTTCCGAGGAAGCTGAGGCGGAGAATATCATCATCAGCCATAAAGCCGATGGGGAGTGCGTCGGGATTTTCATAAATCTCAACTGTTCCCTCTTTTCCGCCCTCCTTTGTAAAGGTAGTTGAAGCTATCTTGTTATAGTAGGGGCTGAGAAGTGTTCTTCTGTCTGTTTCGGGATTGAATGTTGACGGATCGTGAAGAACATACTTGATGCCAAGAAGTGAATCCGCAAGGGGCGTATTTCCGTCATATCTTGTTTCGTAGCTCTTTGTGGTATAGCCGAGAGTTTCGATAAAGCGGAGAATTCTCGCATTCATTACTGAGCTTGAATGGGAGATACCCTTTAAGCCGTAAGCCTGATTGTCGTTTACGTTGCGGAAGAATGTTTTTTCTGCGCGGTAGAAGCCGTCATCAATCTCGTCGAGAGCAGCCTTTACATCGGGAGCAGACATAATCTCGCTGTAGGAATCCTTTGAGGAGTAGTAGACTTCCTTGTCGATCTTGAAAATAGTATCGAAGAAGTTGTAGCCTGCCTCAAAGAATACGAGAGCAGCCATAAATACAGAAATGACATTTCTGCTTTTCTGTGTTTTAGCGTGGCTGATAAGGTATACAAATGCAAGATAAATTGCCGACAGCACAACACCGAATATAAGCGTACCGAGGAAAAGATGATCCACAGTTTCGCCGTTTATCGTAACGCTTTCGCTGTAAGGACCGATAGCAACATATTTGTAATCGCTTTCGTTATAGTTGAAACTTTCCTTTAATGCGTCAAATATAACAGCAAGAACGGCAATTCCGCCGAATACTGATAACGGAGCTTTCAGGTTCATTTTGTAGCCGTCAAGCTTTGAGAATGTTTCAGCTGCCATAGATACAAGGATAAAGGATACGAGGAATCTGTAACTATAAGGGAGCCAGTTAGGATCCTGACCGCCATGCCACATCATATTCAGAGTCTTTATCCACATACTGAAAAACATTACAAAGAGAAGCAGGCCGTGTCCGATTTTGCGGTTGAGCTTGATTTTTGTGTTGAAGAAATAAAGTGCGGCAAGGACAAGTGAAAGTACACCGCAGTATATTTCAGGTCTGCCGTACATTCTTGTTCCCTCGTCAACGTTTACGGAATAATACTGGTTCGGGAACAGGGTGGGAAGAAGCTCAACAGGGTTGAACATAGTCTTCATACTGTAGTCAGGCTCGGAGAAATCGAACTTACCGAGGGCAAGTGCGTTATAAACGGGCATTATCATTATATAGCTGCACATAATAACGACGCCTGTTGCGAGAATCATTCTGCCGGATACCTTGGCATAATCACCGATACCCTTGAATTTTCTCTTTGCTCCGAAGAACATATAGTATACGAAATAAAGCGCAACGAAAATTGCGATCATAAAGCCGATGTAGAAGTTGGCAATAAACATTATAGCAAGGGGTATAATGTAGTTGATTTTTCTGCCGTCGTCGATGAGATACTCAACACCGAGGATAATAAGGGGCAGGAAAATGGGGCCGTCAATCCACATAGGGTCAATAAGCTGAATTGAAACGTAAGACATAAGGGCATACATTGTGGAGAATATCACAGACTGCATAGGCTTTACGTTTTTGGAATTCTGTGCAAATATACTGAAAGTCAGACCGCAGGCGCCCACCTTGCATATCTGCATTATCATAAGGGCTTCTATGATAAGACTTCGCGGCATCAGAATGACTATAAATGTAAAGGGACTGGCAAGGTAGTAGCCGATAACTCCCTGATAGCCGCCGGACAGATTTCTTGCCCAGCTGTAGAGAATACTCTCGCCCTCCCAGAAGCAGCGGCGGATATTCTCGAAGTAGTAAACGTACTGACCGTTAAGGTCGAGAGTCAGTACAGAACGCTCTCCGAATGGATAGACACCGAAGATAACGTATCCGATAAAGGTCAGCAGAGCCGGTATTAAAAATGCGGCGATATAGTAAAGGGGCTTATACTTTACATATCGTGCAGGCTCATAAGCCACGGCATACGACGGCTTTGCTGAAGCTGAAGTTGCATTTATCACTTTTGTTCCTCCTTTTCGGGATATACTTTTTTTGTGCAGCAATAAAAAGCCATATTTCCCTATTATATTATCTTCTTAATTATACTATAAAATGCAATTTTTTTCAAGGGGTATTCGGTATTTTTTGATTTAATGTACATACTGCACAATATAAAAGCCGCAATTCAGACAATGTGACCAATCAAAGCTGTGTAGGGGACTGCCTTTGGAAGTCCGTGGGCGGATAATATCCGCCCCTACTATGTTGTAACAACTTAAACTTTAGATTTTATCTTGGCAGAAAAATGGAAACATATTCCTGAAAAGACCACCTGAGCCGTATAAAAAGACTTGCCTTTTTCTTATACAAC
>JAFTVY010000060.1 GCA_017465545.1 Ruminiclostridium sp. | reverse complement strand
CGGCGGCGTGCACGTTCTCCCTCCTTATGAATCTTCATCAGGCAAGTCCTGGTACACAGGTACAGCTAACGCTATCTATCAGAACATAAGCTTTATAGACAGATACAACCCTGAGTACATCGCAGTATTATCAGGTGACCACATCTATAAGATGGACTACAATGCAATGCTTGACTTCCACAAGAAGAACAACGCAGACGCTACTATTGCAGTTCTCGAAGTTCCGTGGGAAGAGGCATCTCGTTTCGGTATCATGACAGCTGACGAAAACGGCGTTATCACCGAATTTGCAGAAAAGCCCGCAGAGCCTAAGTCAAACCTTGCATCCATGGGTGTATATATCTTCTCCTGGCAGAACCTCAAGAAGCACCTCATCGCCAACGAAAACGATGAAGGCGCAAGCAAGGACTTTGGTAAGAACATCATTCCTGCAATGCTGAACGAAGGCAACAAGCTGGTTGCATACCACTTTGAAGGCTACTGGAAGGACGTAGGAACGATTGATAGCTTATGGGAAGCAAATATGGACCTTTTAGATCCCAACGTTCCCCTCGATCTTCACGATCCCAACTGGAGAATTTTCTCACGTAACCCCGTTATGCCTCCTCACTATGCAAGCGAAAAGGCTACCATCGAAAACTCTATGATTTCCGAAGGTTGTACAATCGACGGCTTCGTTGACTTCTCCGTACTCTTCGCAGGTGTAGTTATCGAAGAGGGTGCTGTAGTACGTGACAGTATCATAATGCCCAACACAACGATCAAAAAGGGTGCTGTGGTTGAATATGCCATCATCGGTGAGGATTGTGTAATCGGCGAGGGCGCACATATCGGTGAGAGACCCGAAGCTATTGAAGATAAAGATACCTGGGGCGTAGCAGTTCTCGGTCACAGCGTTACTGTAAGTGACAAGTCAGTGATCGGTCCTAAGGCTATGATCTCCGAGAATGTGTGAGCAGGAGGATAACGAAATATGGCTAATATGTCAAATGTACTTGGTCTGATCTTCGCAAATATGCATGAGCAGACTATTCCCGATTTAACAAAAATAAGAGCAATGGCAAGCGTGCCCTTTGGCGCAAGATACAGACTCATTGACTTCCCCTTATCCAATATGGTAAACTCCGATATTGAAGAAGTCGGCGTTGTAACAAAGGATAACTATCAGTCACTCATCGACCACATCGGTGCAGGTGACGAATGGGATCTTTCCCGTAAGACAGGCGGTCTTCACTTACTTCCTCCTTACGGAAATTCCTATGGCATATACAGAGGAAGACTTGAGGCACTCGCTCACATCAAGCCCTTTATCAAGAGCACCAACTGTGAGTACGTTCTCCTTTCCGACGCTGACGTTATCGCTAATATCGACTATCGTCCCATCGTTGACTTCCACAAGAACAGCGGTGCAGATATAACTGTAGTTTACGGCAAGGGTACTTACAATGCAGAACAGTGTGCAACAAAGACTATTCTTTCCGTAAATAAGAATAACGAAATCTACGACGTTTTAGTTCGTCCCGAAATGAGTGGCGAATTCAACGTAAGCCTTAATATGTTCGTAGTTGGCAAGCAGTTCCTGCTTAACCTTATCACAGAGGCAGAAAGCCGTAACCACTACAGCTTCGAGGTTGACGTTCTTCAGCACAAGCTCCACGATATGAAGGTTATGGGCTACAAGTTTGACGCTCCCTTCTTCCAGATTGATGGTATTTCTACCTACATCAAGAGCAATATGGCACTTGTTAACAAGGGACTTCGTGACGCTATCTTCAACAGCGATGCTCCTATCTACACAAAGGTAAGAGATGACGCTCCCGCAACCTACGGTATCGGCGCAGTGGTTAAGAACTCCCTCATCGCTGACGGTTGTGTAATTGAAGGTACTGTAGAAAACTGCGTACTCTTCAGAGGCGTTAAGGTAGGCAAGGGCGATGTTATCAAAAACTGCATCCTTATGCAGGATACGGTAGTAGGCGCTAAGGCTGAGATGAGCAACGTTATCACAGATAAGAACGTTGTAGTTTCAGAATACCGCACACTTTCCGGTACAGAAAGCTATCCTGTATTCGTAAACAAGAGCGCTACAGTATAAACCGATAAAAAGATTATGCCCCGTGATTTTTCACGGGGCATTTGCTGTTTATATCGTTTATTTGTTCGTGCATTCAATATACTGAGCTACTAAAAAGTAGTTTTCAATATCCATTGCATCCAGTCCTCTGAAAGCGAACAGATCGTCAAAGATTTCTTCCATTATCTCTGTATCTTTGCCTTCCACCTGGAAGAATCCCGTTACGCTGTCTATACCCACGATAACGTCCGAGTCCTTGACCTTGTAGAGGTTGATTATCGGGAGCGTTCCTTCAGGCAGCTTTTCCTTATTGTGATTGCTGTGCATAATATTATATTCTACAATTTCTCTCATTTTTTCTGAATCAAGCACTTCGTATCCGTACTTTTTTCTGAAATACTCGTCAACCTCTGCTCCCGTCCTTCTGTTGGGCATCAGGGCGTTGCGGTTTTCCTCGAATATTCTTTCCCACTCCTTGATTATTTCTGCGGTAGGTCTTTTTGTCAGCATAGGATCACCTCATAAATTCAATAGTTTGTTATTTTTCAGCTACTGCTTTTTCAAAAGTCTCGTTTATCTCGCCGAAAAGCTTTTCGTCAAGCTCCGACATTCTGAATTTGTCAATGCCTTCATAATAGGCTTTCAGCTCGTTTTCGGGTATCTCATTATTATATTTTTCCTTCAGCGCATCCTTTTCCTTATCCTTTTCCTTGGAATACTCTGCGGAATCCATAGAATAGATGACTTTCGTGTGACTGTTTACAACGTCCTCTTCACGCAGTATATATTTCACAAAGGGGTTTGTAATCTGCTCCTTATGGGCGATTATCCCTGCGCTATCGTGCGGCACAGTCTCGTCATTGTTTCCGTGTACCAGTATAACGGGTATGCCTGATTTATTTATACCGTCAACTGCGCTTATATCAGCCTTGTCGCCGAACAGCATTTCGTTATATAACCACATAAAAGGATACTGGGTTGCTCCGAATACGTCGCCCACGAATTTGCGGACAAAGTAACATAGCTCTTCGTACGGTGTGTTATATCCCGAAAAGCTTGCTACGGCCTTTATATCGTGATTGAAATTCAGTACCGAGCATACCGCATAGCCTCCCATACTGTGACCAAAAAGCACCTTCGGAAGACTTTTCAGTTTTTCATCATTTTCGCAGAAGGTGAGAGCGGCATCAAGGTCGATAAGCGATTGTGCAAGCCCCTTCTGACTTTCACCGCCACTTGTATAACAGCCTGAATGATTGTATGCAAGTACCGTCCATCCGCTTTTACAGAAATAATGGATAACGTCCATAGTTTCCTCTTCATTGCTGTTAAGTCCGTGTACCGCTAATACAAGTCCCTTGCTCCCGTTTCCGTAAACGTTGCCCTTCAGCGTATTTCCGCCCGATTCAAAGCTTATTTCGTACCTTGGTATATCCTCTTTTATATCCTCGTATCTGATAAATTCGGTATATCCGGTAAGCTCCGCCCTTGAAAACACCTGCCCGAAGTAGTAGTTTATAACTAAAAGGGAAACTACGGAAAAGGATATTACAGTACATAAAACCGATATAATAACGGTTTTAGTAATTTTTTTACCTTTAGCCGTCATCAGTCGTAAACTCCTGCAGAAAGGTATCTGTCGCCTGTGTCAGGCAGAAGGACTACGATATTCTTATCCTTGTTTTCTTCACGTCTTGCAAGCTCTATAGCCGCCCATAAAGCCGCACCCGATGATATACCACAGAGAACACCCTCTGTTCTTACTAACAGCTTTGCCGTCTTATATGCGTCCTCTGTGCTTGCCTTTACTATTTCGTCACAGAGCGAAACGTCCATATTTTCAGGGATAAAGCCTGCCCCTATACCCTGAATACCGTGCGGTCCCGCAGGCTCGCCCGATAATACAGCCGAGGTGTCAGGCTCAACCGCTACCGCTTTTAAATCAGCCTTCTGTTCCTTTAAATACCTTGCATTACCCGAAAAAGTACCGCCGGTACCTACGCAGGCTACGAAAATATCTATATTTCCTTCGGTATCCTCCCATATTTCAGGAGCGGTAGTATCATAGTGCGCCTTGGGGTTAGCAGGATTTTCGAACTGTCCCATTATCACAGAGCCTTCAATTTCTTCGTTCAGCTCCTTCGCCTTTGCTATAGCTCCGCTCATACCAAGCTTTCCTTCGGTAAGAACAAGCTCGGCTCCGTACGCCGCAAGAAGCATCCTTCTTTCGACGCTCATAGTTTCAGGCATTGTCAGAATTACCTTATAACCCTTTGCAGCAGCACAGCAGGCAAGACCGATACCGGTATTTCCGCTGGTGGGTTCTATTATAGTAGCCCCCGCTTTTAAAATTCCCTTGCTTTCAGCGTCCTCTATCATTGCTTTTCCTACTCTGTCCTTTACGCTTCCCGCAGGATTCATAAATTCCAGCTTCGCTATGATATTCGCCTTCAGTCCGAGTTTTTTCTTAATATTGTTAAGCTCTAAAAGGGGAGTAGAACCTATGATGTCAGTAATACTTCTGTTTATTTTCATAATAAAAATCCTTTCTGAATACTATCTATATGATACACCAAACGGGAGCTATTGTCAACTTTTTATTTAATTTGACTCCGATTAAGAAATGGCAAAGAGTCATTTTTTCAGTTGACAATTCTGTTTTATTGTGCTATAATTCAGGTAGTTTGAATATTCTCTAAGATAAAGGGGAGTAGCCGGGGATATATTCCCGTGTGATATCGTCAGTACAGCCTTAAACGGCTCGGTATCACACCGAGCTTGTAATATAAGCTTATGGCGAGACTTTTGTCGCATTTTTGTTGTGCGGCAGAGGTCTGTTTTTTTATGCCAACAAAAATGGAATAAATCACACAAAACAGTAAATATTCATTATTGGAGGCGGTTCTTATGAATTACTACAGCAACGACGTTTCCGAGGTTTTGTCTGAGCTACAGACTGCGGAAAACGGACTTTCTTCTGCAAAGGCAGAGGAAAACCTCGCTAAATACGGCGAAAACAAAATCAGTGAAGGAAAGAGAAAGGGCGTACTTCAGGTATTCTTTGAGCAGTTTATGGATCTGCTTGTAATCATCCTGATTATATCTGCACTTATTTCCGTGTTCACAGGAGAGATTGCAAGTACTATTGTTATCATAAGTGTTATAATTATGAATGCGATACTTGGTACCGTTCAGCATTTCAAGGCTGAAAAATCTCTTGAAGCATTAAAATCAATGTCTTCACCTACGGCAAAGGTATTACGCGACGGTAACGTATATGCTCTTCCCGCTACAAGCATAACGATAGGCGACGTTGTTATGGTAGAGCAGGGTGATATCATTCCTGCCGACGGCAGAGTTATTTCTTCCTCCTCTCTTCAGGTGAACGAAAGCTCACTTACAGGTGAAAGTAACAGTATTGACAAGGTTACTCAGGTGATTGACGGCGAGGACGTTGCTCTTGGCGACAGAATAAATATGGTATATACCGGCTCTCTTGTTACGGGCGGCAGAGGTATGTTTGTTGTAACGGGCGTAGGTATGGATACGGAGCTTGGTAAGATAGCAGGTCTTATCAATACCGCCCAGAGAAAGAAAACACCTCTTCAGGTAAGCCTTGACAGATTTTCAAAACAGCTGTCTGTTATTATTCCCGTGCTTTGCCTTATCGTAATGCTTTTATATGTAGTCCGTGGCGAAGATGTTATGGATTCCCTTATGTTTGCGGTAGCTCTTGCAGTAGCGGCAATCCCCGAGGCATTAAGCTCGATTGTAACCATCGCTCTTGCTATCGGTACAAGAAAGATGGCAGAAGAAAATGCAGTTATCAAGGATTTAAAGGCAGTAGAAGGACTTGGCTGTGTATCGGTTGTATGTAGTGATAAGACAGGTACTCTGACACAGAATAAGATGACAGTCCGTGCCGTATATCAGAACGGTGAAATAACCGACGCTCCCACAGCCTTATGCGGCAATATAACAAGGCTCAGAAATGCAATGGCATTATGTAACGATGCTATCTATACAGACGGCAACGTTATGGGAGATCCCACAGAAACCGCCCTTTCTGAATATATGGGTAGCAGTGATTACGAATGGATAAGAAAAGAATATCCCCGTATTGCAGAAGTGCCCTTCGATAGTGACAGAAAGCTCATGAGTACCTTCCACGAGATGAACGGCGTAAAGACAATGTTCACAAAGGGTGCTACCGATAATATCGCAAGAAAGCTTACGGGCATCTGCGAAAATGACGAGGTAAGAGATATTACGGAAGAGGATATAAAAAATATTCTCGAAGCTGCTGATACCTTCTCAAAGAAGGGTATGAGAGTTTTAGGCTTTGCTTATCGTGAGCTTGATGACAACGCTCCCCTTGATATATCAGAAGAAGAAAACTTCATATTTATAGGTCTTGCGGCTATGACCGATCCTCCCAGACTCGAAAGTAAGGCGGCGGTTGCAGACTGCATCAGAGCAGGTATCAAGCCCGTTATGATTACCGGCGACCACAAGGTTACAGCCTGCGCTATAGCTACAGAAATCGGCATTATGCACGAGGGTGATATAAGCCTTGACGGTACAGAGCTTGAAAAGATGAGCGACGAAGAGCTCGACAAGGTACTGGAAAACGTATCGGTATACGCCCGTGTATCACCTAATCACAAAATCCGTATCGTAGACCGCTGGCAGAACAAGGGCAAGATAGTTGCCATGACAGGCGACGGTGTTAATGACGCTCCCGCTCTTAAAAAGGCTGACATTGGTGTTGCTATGGGTATAACAGGTACTCAGGTATCAAAGGACGCCGCTTCTATGATTCTGATGGACGATAATTTTGCAACTATCATAAAGTCTGTTGCAAACGGAAGAGCAATCTATGCAAATATCAAAAATGCAATCAAATTCCTGCTTTCAGGTAACTTAGCAGGTATCTTTACAGTATTATATACTGCGATCCCCGGACTTCCCGCTCCCTTTACTGCAGTTCAGCTTCTCTTTATAAATCTGCTGACCGACTCTCTTCCTGCAATTGCAATCAGTATGGAGGAATCGGATAAGTCACTTCTTAACGAAAAGCCCCGTGATTCCAAGGCTTCCTTCCTGACAAAGAAAATGTCTGCAGGTCTTCTTATCGGCGGTGTGCTTATTGCAATTTCCACAATTATCGCATATTGCTTAGGTCTTTCAACACTTCCCACAGGTGACGGCGTTACAGCCTGCGCTATGGCATTCGTAACACTTTGCCTTGCCCGTCTGTTCCACGGCTTCAACTGCAGAGGTGACAAGTCTATTTTAGAGCTCGGACTTTTATCAAATAAGATGTCCTTACTCGCTTTCTTCGCAGGACTTACACTCCTCGTCTGTGCAGTATTCATCCCCGGACTGAATACTCTCTTCGGTACTCAGGTGCTGAATATCGCACAGTTCGGTATCTGTGCAGGACTCGCATTTATTCCTACCGCCCTGGTTCAGCTTGGCAGAATTATAAAGAAAATGTTCTTTAAGAAAAAGTAATAAATTTCACCATCCCGAATAATATAATCTAAAGGTTATATAAAGGGATGGTGTTTTTTTGAAGAATTTTTTTAAAGGTGCAGTTATCGGAGGCTCTATGCTCCTTCCTGGGCTCAGCGGCGGCACTATGGCGATTCTGCTGGGTGTTTACGAAAGACTTTTAAAGGCGGTAAGCGATATCACTAAAAGGCTTGATATAAAGAAAAATCTGCTGTTTCTGTGCGTGTTTTCACTTGGCGGAATAGCGGGTATCTTCTGCTTTTCGCATATTCTGTCCTATATTCTTTCAGCCTTCGGTTTTTATCTGAGCTTTCTTTTCATAGGACTTATAGCAGGTACTATTCCACTTATTTTCAGAGAATCCGAAGCGAAAGAGGTAAAAGCCACTGATATACTTTTCGTGGCTTTAGGTGTGATTGCTTCTCTGTCGATTAAGCTTATTCCGAAAAAACTCCTTGATATATCGTCGGTATCGTCTTTTCCTGATTTTCTGCTTCTCTTTATGGCAGGTCTGTTTATAGCTATAGCTCTTATCCTGCCGGGCATATCCGTATCCTACACCCTTCTTATTCTTGGCATCTATGAAAGAGTGCTGGAGGCTGTTAAAACAGCGGATATTCTTTATCTGCTCCCAATAGGTGCAGGCGTTATAGCCGGGATACTTCTTTTTACAAGGATGCTGGATTACCTGATGACTAAATTCAAAAGAGCTACTTATATGATAATCGGCGGCTTTGTTATTTCCTGCATTCCGAACGTTTTCCCCGGACTTCCAAAGGGCGATGATCTGCTTATAGCACTTCCCTTGCTGATAATCGGATTTTTCATCGTGTATATCATTACAAGAAGAAAAGCACAGTTTGACAGCAAAGAAAAGCCGTGATATAATAGCACTATACTGAAAAAAGGGAAGTGACATAGTGACTGATAAACAGATTCTGCTGTCAGATATAGATAAGCTTCATACAACCGTGCTTGGCGTAACAAGAATAAAAAGAAACCTCTGTCTTTCGACAGAGGACGTAGTGAAATATTGCAAAGCTAAAATCACGGACGAAAAGTCGGTAGTATATAAACAGGGCAAGAATTTCTATTGTGAAATTGACGGAGAAATAATTACTGTAAACTCCTACAGCTTTACAATAATTACAGCCCATAAAATAAAGAAATAACCTTATTTTTTCTGTAAAACTATTTACTTTAAGCGCTGATTATGTTACAATAATTATACAGGCTTTGCCTGAAAAACTTAACTTGGAAGGTGTAAAAAATGAGCACAGAAAAAATTCTCTGGGGTAGCTACGATGGTAAGGATTGCTACCTTGTAACACTAAAAAATAAGAATATGACCGCTTCTTTCACAAGCTACGGCGGTGCAATAGTAAATCTTCTCGTTCCTGATAAGAATGGTAACGTGGCAGACGTGGTACTCGGCTACGACGATCTTGACGGCTACGTAAACGGCGGTTCCTGCCAGGGCGCTTTAGTCGGCAGATATGCAAACCGTATCGGCGGCGCAAAGTTCACCTTAAACGGCGAAGTAATTAACATCGCTCCCAACGATAATGGTGTAAACCACCTTCACGGCGGTAACGTAGGCTTCAATAAGAAGGTATGGGATATAAAGGCTTTAGGCGAAAACGAAAATCCTTATGTTACCTTTACCTACACAAGTGTTGACGGCGAAGAAAACTATCCCGGTACAGCAGTTGTAGACGTTACTTATACGTTAACAGAGGACGCTCTCGAAATCGCATATAGTGCGGTAAGTGATAAGGATACTATAATGAACTTCACAAACCACGCTTACTTCAACCTTGCAGGCTACGATGCTGATAAGATACTCGATCACGAAATCACACTCTACGCTGATAAGTACACTCCCGTTGATGCTCTCCTTATCCCCACAGGCGAAAAGGCAGACGTAAAGGGTACTCCCTTTGATTTTACAGTAGCCAAGAAGATAAGAACAGATATGGATAACGGCAGACTCCCTGACGGTTATGACCATAACTTCATCTTAGGTGAAACTATCGAAATGAGAAAGGCTGCAGAGGCTTATGAGCCTGCTTCAGGCAGAGTTATGACAACCTATACAGATAAGCCTGCTATCCAGCTTTATATCGGTATCGGTCTCAGCGGTGAAAAGGGTAAGAACGGTAGCACAATAGGTAAGTACCAGGGCTTCTGTCTCGAAAGCCAGTATTGTCCCGATACACCCAACAAGCCTCAGTTCAAGCCTTCCTGTGTATATAAGGCAGGCGAACAGTACAAGTTCACAACTATCTATAAGTTTTCAAATAAGTAAGAGATAATCCGTAAAATAGTTTACAAAAGCAAATCCAGAGAAGAATTAATTTCTTTTCTGGATTTTTGTTTATATATTATCTGAGTTAATGATAAATTTCATATTGTGATATTTTGATACTGCATCTTCAAATCCAATGGATTTATACAGATTATATCCCGAAGCGGTAGCCTTAAGCTCTAAAAAATCAAGCTCTAAGTTTTCCGATTCGTCAATCAGCATTTTGAGTAAAGTTCCGGCAATTCCGTTTTTTCTGTATTCAGGTTTTGTATAAACGTTTAGTATTGTCCCTGTTTTACCATTAATAAAACTTGGATTTGAAGGCTTTTCAAACACACACAAAAAGCAACAGCTTACAATTATATCTGCATCTTTACATACAAAAACAAACAGGTCTTTATTTAAATGTACTTCGAAATAAGGGTAAAGATTACTGGTGATTGTAGTTAATTTGTCCTCTGATAAATTCCCGTAATCTTCAAGAAGATATTTTATCCTTAAATCGACTAAAAGCGGTATATCATTTTTGTTTGCTTTTCCGTATGTCATATCTGTTTCTCTCTTCCGTTACGTTTTTTCGTAATACACTATGGTCATTCTATCGTTTATTATTTCTTCTCTTCCCGTTCTCACAAATCCGCATTTTTCGTATAGATGACAGTTACCCTTTTCCTGCTTTATGGTGGATAATATCCATTTTGCCGCTGTATTATATCTGTCAAAAAGCATACCGAGAACAGCCTGCCCGATACCTTTATTCTGATATTCGGGTATAATAAATAACGGACTTATGCGGTAAGTGTTTTCACCCTCCGAAACCACTCTTACCGCACCTACGGGAAGGTTGTTATGTTTTATAACATAGTAATCACAGTTGTCGCTTTTCAGATGGGCAATTACCTTGCTTATCGGTTCTTTTACGGGACTTGTTTTTGTGTCCTGATAATGATTATATAATGGCAGAAAGGAATCATATTTCATTTTATGTATCAGCTCTTCATTGCCGATTTGCGCTTTCACTAATTCAATTTCCTGCATTTTGAATATTCTCCAGCATTAATTATTGTTTTGTTAATTATACTATTTTTCCCGTATAAAGTCAATAACCCACCTGATTTTCAGATGGGTTAACTCATGTGCGCTTGTCTGCAATTATGCAATCTTCACATTACGTTTAAATAGTTACACAACCGAACAACATATGCCTCCGCCGTCCCGCTATCTACGTATATCGCTTTCTGAAAAAAGGCGGAGTTGAAAGCGGCGTCACGCTCCGAGACAAAATGCGTATCAAACTCCATACGTTTGCCCCGCCGTTTCACTTACCTTGGCTAAGCAGAAATTTTAAAAAGGCGGGAACAGTCAGCGGCGACACGCCGCTCAGAAGCAGCGGCCTTTGCGGCTTTTTCTACACTCGGCAATTCTGCCGGCGTCACATTGATAGCAGATTTCGTTTACTAATTCACCGCTACTAAAGAACTTATCAAGATTATCAAGCGTAGTTGTCGCAATGCCTGATAACGCCTCTTCGGTTAAAAAAGCCTGATGTGAGGTCAGAATAACGTTCGGCTTTGAAATAAGAAGTGCCAGTACGTCATCGTGAATAATAGTGTTGGAGAAATCCTCAAAGAAGAAATCTCCCTCTTCCTCGTATACGTCCAGTCCCGCACCTCTGATGATTCCGTCATTCAGAGCGTCAAGAAGCGCATGGGAATCTATCAGCGCACCACGGGAGGTGTTTACCAGGAATACACCCTTCTTCATCTTTGAAAAAGCATCCGCATTTATCATACGCTTGTTTTCGTCGGTGAGAGGGCAGTGCAGAGAGATTACGTCAGCGGTCTTGTAGATAGTTTCAAGATCTGCATACTCAAAATCAGCGTCCTTGGCAGGGAAGGGATCGTAGGCTATAACCTTCATTCCAAGACCTTTGCATATATTTATAAATGCCCTGCCTATTTTACCCGTTCCGATAACACCTGCAGTCTTACCGTATAAATCAATACCCGTGAGTCCTGAAATGTTGAAGTTGAAATCCTTTGTCCTGAAAAACGCCTTGTGCACCTTTCTGTTTATCGCAAGCAGAAGTGCCATAGCGTGTTCAGCTACCGCATGAGGGGAGTAGGCAGGTACTCTTACAATATTTATCTTGCCGTAAGCCGCTTTGAAATCTACGTTACTATATCCGGCACATCTCATCGCAATTATCTTTACGCCCTTGTCATAAAGTCTGTCAATGGTCTTTTTGTCAATGTTGTCGTTTACAAAGGCACATACTGCCTGACAGCCTTCCGCCAGAAGAGCCGTGTGAGAGTTCAGCTTTGATTCGATGTATTCAATTTCATAGTTTTCGTTTACCGCATCAAAGGATTCTCTGTCATAGGATTTTGTGTCGTAGAATGCAATTTTTATCTTTTCCATAATCTTTTCCTTTCTTTCTATGTAGATAACATATTATCCGTTATTTGCTTCTCTTTTATACTTAAACCCCTTCGCAAATTGCTTTACGAAGGGGCTTGAGATATTAATACTTGTCGTTAGGGTCTTCGTTGAAGTCTGAATTGAACTTGTTGAATCTTGACTTTTTAGCAGGCTTCTTTTCTTCGGGAGCTTCTGCCTTTTCTTCAGCCTTGATTTCTTCGCTTACTGCTACGGGAGCAGGTTCTTCAGCCTTAGCTTCGGGAGCTTCGGCTACTGTCTCTACAGGAGCTTCTGTTACTTCTGTAACTGCCGCCGCCTGAGCTTCTTTTTCAGCCTTCTGCTTTGCCTTTTCTTCAGCCGCCTTAGCCTTTTCTTCAGCCGCCTTAGCCTTTTCTTCAGCCGCCTTAGCCTTGGCATTTTCCTTTTCAGCCTTTGCCTTGGCTTTCTTTTCAGCCTTTTCCTTCTTTGCCTTTTCCTTTGCCGCCTTCTTGGCATCAGCAGGGGATAATACCTCTGATTCTGCTTCGGTTTCAGCTGCTGCCTCTTCTGTAGCGGCAGGCTTCATAAGGCAGATTGTTTCGCCTCTTTCAAGAGCCTCAAGAGCTGTGAATCTTTCGGGAGAATCAAGCAGTTCCTTATCCAGCTTGAACTTCGCAACCATGCTGTCGAGAATGCTTGCCTGAGATGAAAGCTCTTCTGCAGATGCGGCACACTCTTCACTGGTAGCAGAGTTTGTCTGAACTACTGAAGAAATCTGATCTACGCCGACTGTAACCTGCTGAAGTGATTCAGCCTGCTCAACGGAAGCTGTAGAAATATCTGTTACAAGTGTAGTTGTTTCTGTTGTTGTCTGTACTATCTTATCGAGAGTCTTAGCTGTTTCATCGGCAATCTTTGTACCGTTGTCTACAGCGTCGATAGAGTTGTTGATAAGTACTGTTGTATCACTTGCCGCCTGTGCTACCTTACCTGCGAGGTTTCTTACTTCGTCAGCAACTACTGCGAAGCCCTTGCCCGCTTCACCGGCTCTTGCGGCTTCTACAGCGGCATTGAGTGCGAGAATGTTTGTCTGGAAGGAGATATCGTCGATTGTTCTGATAATCTTTGCGATTTCTGTTGAAGTATCGTTGATTTCTGTCATTGCTTCAAGCAGTACCTTCATCTGCTTGTTACCGGACTCTACAAGTCTTGTAGCAGTCTCGGAGTTTTCTGCGGCGTTGTTCGCTCTTGCGGCGTTTCTGTTTACCTTGTCGGTAATTTCTGCAATAGAAGCTGAAAGCTCTTCGATAGAAGCCGCCTGCTTTGTAGCACCCTCTGAAAGGTTGTTAGCCGCTGACGCTACCTGAGAAGCACCGTCTGATACCTGCTTACCTGCCTTGTTGATGTTATCCATCGTATTATTGAGTGACAGATGGATTCTTTCGTAAGCGTCGTAAAGGGGAGAGAAGTCTCCGATATATACGTCTGCAGGCTTGTATGTGAGGTCGCCCTTACCGAATGCTTCAAGCATATTGATAAGGTCGCCGATAACAGCGTTCATATTTGTAGCAATCTGGTTTGTACTTTCTGAAAGCTCTGCAATTTCCTTGCTGACACCCTTACCAAAGTCAAGCGGTCTCTGGTGGAGGTTACCTTCTGAAAGATTAACGATCTGCTTGGAGCAGAGCTCAACAGGCTTGATGATTGTCTTAACGACCTTGAGAATGATAATAACCGTAATCGCAAAGCATACAACTGCCGCAATTGCACCTATTATAACAGACGTGTAAATAGCACCTGTATGTTCTGATGGATTTGCAACCATTATACAAGCCCAGCCGTTTGAATCTTCAACGGGTGAATAGTAGATGTACTTTCCCGCACCGTCGATGTTTACGTTTGCAAAGCCTACGCCGCCTCTTGTTGCGGCTGTTATGGCGTCAGCAAGAGCCGTACCCTCGTTGCCTGTGATGTAGTTTACCTGATTTTTTATATCATCAGGGTTATTTGAACCGATAATGTATCCGTTCTTGTCTACTACAAAAGCATAACCCGTCTGACCGATATGTATCTTTGAAACAACCTCAGAGAAGTAGTTTACGTCAACCTGAAGATAAAGAACGCCAAGTACCGTCTTTGTAATATCCATCGTGTGAATAGGCGCATATATGTCGATTGCCATTGTTTCCTTATGCTCAACGTAATGAGGATCGGTGATGACCATCATATCCTTTTCAAGTGCATTGAGGAAGTCCTGGTTGGTACTGTAGTCAACTCTTGAGTCGGAGTTTACGCTTTCCTTCAGCATAGTAATGACGTCTACGTTGATGTACATAGGATACTCTTCCTTGATGGCTACGCATTTTGCCGCCGCAGATTCGGTATCCCATATGTCAACGAAGCTTGCGTCAAGCGTAAACTGAGTAACCGAGTTCTTCAGCGTTGTAATCTGGTTTGATACAATATCCGAAGAAAGGTCGGATACTTCCGAAAGCTCCGTTACCAGCGCATCGTTGAGGAATTTGTAGCTCATACCGATGTTGAGTCCACTGACAATGAACAATGAAGCACCTACGGTTGCACACATCCATTTGAATATTCGTCCGGTAAGTGTGGCTCTTTTCTTGTTTTTTGTGTTTTTATTTGCCATAAAAATTACCCCGTATTATTAGGAATTTTAAATAATTCTGATAGAATAATGATACCACATTTTGATAAAAAAGTCAAACATATTTATCTTTTATTTATCTTTTTCCACAAAACTGACAAAGAATATTATTACTATTTGGATAAAATAACAAAAAACGCTTTTCGGAATTTGTAAAATTATAATAAAATATATAAAAAACCTCCTGCAAAGGAGGTTTTTACAGTTTTACAACGTTATTTTACGTCTGTGGGAATTCTGTCCTTGCCCACAAAGAACAACGCTACCGTGCCTGGACCTGAGTGTGTGCCGATAACTGCACCAACGTTGTCGTAGCGCACTCTCTTTACGTCAGG
Organism: Ruminiclostridium sp.; assembly: GCA_017465545.1. Lineage (GTDB taxonomy): Bacteria > Bacillota > Clostridia > Oscillospirales > Ruminococcaceae > Ruminiclostridium_E. Next base: position 3,837 of record JAFTVY010000060.1, on the reverse strand, counting down.
CATCATCTTTTTGATCTGATCAGCAAGATATTCAGCATCCTTGCGTGCGTCACCGTCGCAGATATATATCTCTTCATTCTGACCGGGCAGATATTTTTCCTTCATCTGCTTTGCCATTGAGTCAAGGGACTGCTTTCTGCCTCTTATCTTTGCATAAGGGATAAGATGTCCCGTGTCGCTTACGTAAAGAATAGGCTTGATTCCGAGCATACCGCCTACAACGGCTGAAAGCTTGGATACTCTTCCGCCTCTGTGCAGATGATTGAGATCGTCAACGGTGAAAAGATGGCAGGTGTTGTGCTTTATTCTTTCTGCATATTCGGTAAGCTCGTCAAGAGTAGCACCCTGATTGCGCTTTGTAACGCATAAATTAAGCAGTAGACCTTCGCCGCCGCTTGCAGACACGGAATCCACAACGGAGATCTTTCTGTCGGGGTATTTTTCCATCAGATCCTTAGCCACAAGAAGAGCGGTCTGATATGAACCACTGAGGGCAGAGGAGAAGCAAAGATAGAATATATCCTTTCCTTCGTCTAAAATACTCTCGAACAGTTTAGTAAGATCGTCATAGGCAACCTGCGAGGTCTTGGGCATACTGCCTGCTCTTACCTTATCGTAAAACTCCTTTATAGGAAGATCGTTTTCGCTGTACTGTACGTATTCAATATCATCCATAATGTAATGCATACCAATATAGGATACATTGTTCTGTTCGTAATATTCCTTACCCATATCTGTGGTGGAGTCGGTAGCAATTACGTATTCGTTGTTCATGGGTGGCTTTCCTTTCCGAATTATAAAATAATACACACTAATTATATACCTTAATTTTTTCAATGTCAAGCAAAAGTTAATAAAGTTAAATGAATATTTTTAGTTATTGCCTTAAATTCCGTTTTTATGCAAAACAGTCGGCTTAAAGCCGACTGTCATTTTGAAATATCTTATTTTAATACAGGTGCAAAACGGATACGGATATTGGGCATATTCTTCATAGTAGTATAGGTGTTGAGCATCCAGTCCTCTGTAGCACCCTCGGTATTTTCACCGCTTGCAGGAGGTGCAAATATCTTGAGAGTCATTTCCTTTGCACCGTCTAAAGGCTTTTCGTAGAAGGCAGGCATAAAGTCAATTACCTTTGCACCGGGCGCCTTGTAGAACCACTTGCCGTTAAGCTCCATCATAAGGTTGAGGTTTTCGTCCTCGCCTTCAAAATAAACCTCGCAGAAGGTGGGGTTCTTTTCAAAGCTTAAAGGAATCTCAATGCCGTCTGAATCCTCGGAGCCACCCCAACGAAGCTGAACAGGGAAGGCTGTTTCTTTGCCTGATTTGATTTCAGGATAGAAGTATTCATCGTGGATGATTTCCTTGTAAGTCTTCATAACGGGCTGTTCAAAACCGCATTCGGGATTGCTGGGATCCTCGATTTCAAGACCGAGTCTGCCTCTGTCTCTGAACTGATAGAAGGTAAAGCCGTTGAACCAGCCCTGCTCTTCGTCGTTCTTCAGCATATCGCAGAATTCCTTTACCATTTCCGCCTGCTCGTAAGGACCTGTAACGTCACCGTCAGCGTTGAATTCGCTCATTACCATAGGCTTCTTTACGCCGCCGCAAAGCTCCTTATAACGCTTTTCGGAAAGCTTTGTAAGATTGTAGGTATCCGCTACCTTACTTCTGCCGAAGGAGTTTCCACCTTCCTCTGCAACGTCAAAGGGCCAGCCCCAGTGAAGAGCCATATACTTGTCGACAGACCAGATATCAGTTGCTCTTACTGCGTTTGCAAATTCCTTTTCCATTTCGATTTCTCCGCCCTTTTCGGGATGCTCAACGCCGCCGATACAAAGAACAAGCTTTACGTTGGGAGCTTCTCTGTGGAAGATCTCACAGCAATGCTCAAAGAAATCAGCTACTTCCTGATATGTAGCACGCTTATTGAAGGAGAACCAGCTACCCGTAGCCTCGTGGTTGATTCTCATCTGCATACGTCCGAAGGTTCTCATCTCCTGCGCAATCTTTATAAGATGCTCATCGGATACGTTAGGATCGATAGTAAGTGTAAGTATAACGTCCTGACCGTGACGGCGAACGTCTCTCATGCAGGTGAAAGGCTCGTCCTCTGTTGTGCCGCCGATACCACCCTTATAGGTAAAATAGTCATCGTAAGGATAATCCCACTGGAAGGTGATTTCCTTGTCAGGGAAGGCGTATCTTGCTCTTACCGGCCAGGTCTCGTCAAGAGGGTAGTAGCAGTACATAAGGCTGATACCTCTGTGAGGTCTTCCCAGCTTGTTCAGAATATAATCCTGATTTACGTACTCGCCTCTTTCACTACCATCGCCGAGGTCAACGGCGCACTTTGCTTCGCCTAAATGAATCTTGCGTATTTCTTTCATAATGCTTTCCTTTCGTTTTCTTTTTTATAATTACTGCAAAAAAATTTCAATAAATTTAGTATATCACAAAATGAAAACGATTTCAAGCCTTTACAAAAACTTTTTTTTGAGTTATAATATTACAGTATATTTAATTTAACACGGAAGAAAAGAAAGGACATATATTTATGCTTCAGTACGATGAAATAAGAATAGAATTCGAGAATCTCGCTCCCCAGCTCAAGGAGCTTGAATCCGCTCTTGACCTTGAGGGTGTAAGAGCCGAGGTAGCATAGCTTGAAGAACAGAGCGCACAGCCCGATTTCTGGAATGACGTAGAAAATTCCCAGAAGATTTCCCAGAAGATAGGCGAATTAAAGAACGTTATCGCTTCCTACGAAAAGTTAAAGGAAAACTATGACGACGTTCTTACAATGGTAGAGCTTGCTCAGGAAGAGGATGACGAATCCATGCTCCCTGAAATCGAAGAACTGGCACAGCAGTTCAGAAACGAGCTTGATGCACAGAAGCTGGCTACACTTTTATCAGGCGAATTCGATAACAACAACGCAATTCTTACCTTCCATGCAGGTGCAGGCGGTACAGAGGCTCAGGACTGGGTAGAAATGCTTTACCGTATGTACAACCGCTGGGCAGAAAGACACGGCATGAAGGTTACCGTTCTCGATTACCTCGATGGTGAAGAAGCAGGTATCAAGAGCGCTTCTATCCTTATCGAAGGCAGAAACGCCTACGGCTACTTAAAGAGCGAACACGGCGTACACAGACTTGTAAGAGTTTCTCCCTTTGACAGCTCGGGAAGAAGACACACGAGCTTCGCTTCTCTTGAAGTTATGCCCGAAATCGATGAAAATATAGACGTTGAAATCAGCGAAGACGAAATTGAAATGCAGGTATACCGTGCCAGCGGTGCAGGTGGTCAGAAGGTAAACAAGACCTCCTCCGCAGTACGTATCACCCATATTCCTACAGGTATCGTATGCGCTTGTCAGACAGAACGTTCACAGCATCAGAACAAGGAATATGCACTTCGTATGCTTAAGTCAAAGCTTATCGAAATCAAGGAAAGAGAACACCTTGACAAGATTTCCGACATCAAGGGAGAACAGCTCCAGATTGCCTGGGGCGCACAGATACGTTCCTACGTATTTATGCCCTACACTATGGCAAAGGATCACCGCACAAGCTTCGAAATGGGTAACATTACAGCGGTTATGGACGGTGACATTGACGGCTTTATCAATGCATATTTAAAGGCAAAGAGCTTAGGTCAGATATAAGGATTAAAAATGAAGAAAAATGATATTATCGAGCTGGAGATAACCTCGCTTACAAACGAGTGCTCCGGGGTAGGTAAGGCAGACGGCATGGTGGTATTCGTGCCGTTTTCTGCTATAGGTGACAAATTAGAGGTAAGAATCCTCAAGGTCAATAAAACCTACTG
>JAFTVY010000059.1 GCA_017465545.1 Ruminiclostridium sp. | reverse complement strand
TTTATTTTATCATATATATCAGTATTTGTCAAAATAAAAACGCCCTCGGAAACCGAAGGCGTCTTATTGTGTGTGTTAGTTTTTGCTACAGAATAGCGTGTAGTTTTCGTTTAAACGAGTTATTATTAGTTAACCATTGAAGCAACTTCGTCAGCGAAGTTATCTTCCTTCTTCTGGATACCTTCGCCCTTTTCGAAACGAGCGAATTCAACAACCTTGATGTTGCCACCTACAGATGCAATGTACTTTGCAACTGTCATGTTGGGATCCTTAACGAAGGGCTGATCGAGTAAGCAGATTTCTTCTGCGAACTTTCTCATTCTGCCTTCAACGATCTTTTCAAGAACATTCTGAGGCTTGGGCTTAGCAGATTCTTCATTTTCCTTCTTAACGAGCTGGAGCTGAACTTCCTTTTCTTCTTCGATTACAGAAGCGGGAACGTCTGCCTGAGAAACGAACTGGGGAGAGGAAGCTGTGATCTGGAGTAAGAGATCCTTTGCACAAGCCTTAACTGCATCGCTGTTTACGTCGTCAGCTTCGAGCTTTAACATAGAACCGATGATGGAGCCACCACCGTTGTGAATGTATGTGAAGAGATCACCTGACATCTTCGTGAAACGACGGATCTGGATGTTTTCGCCGATTGTAGCGATTCTTTCTGTAAGAACGTCTGATACGAGCTCTTCTGTACCGAATGCCTTAACGTTCTTTAATGCTTCAACGTCTGCAACGTCGTTAGCAAGAATTGTATCAGCAATAAGCTCTACGAATTCGATAAATCTGTCTGTCTTAGCTGCGAAGTCTGTTTCAACGTTGATTTCTACAACAACGCCAATCTTCTTAGCTTCGTCAACCTTAGTGTATACAAGGCCTTCTGCTGCGATTCTGCCAGACTTCTTGGCAGCCTTTGCAAGACCCTTTTCACGGAGTGACTTGATAGCTGCGTCGATGTCGCCGCCGCATTCTTCAAGAGCTCTCTTGCAATCCATCATACCGCAGTTTGTAAGTTCCTTTAACTGCTTTACGTCCTGTGCTGAAATAGCCATTGTTCTATCTCCTTTATATAGTAAGATTTTTAATTATTCTTCTGTTGCTTCTACTTCTGCAGCTTCTTCAGCCTGCTCAACAACTTCTGTTGTACCCTGTCTTGCTTCGATGATAGCGTCAGCCATTGCACCAGCGATAAGCTTTACTGCACGGATAGCGTCATCGTTGCCGGGGATAACGTAGTCGATCTCATCGGGATCGCAGTTTGTATCTACGATAGCTACTACGGGGATACCGAGCTTCTTAGCTTCTGCGATGGAGATCTTTTCCTTGCGGGGGTCAACTACGAAGAGAGCACCGGGGAGCTTCTTCATGTTCTTGATACCGCCGAGGAACTTTTCGAGCTTTTCGATTTCGAGGTTGAGCTTAACAACTTCCTTCTTGGGGAGAAGATCGAATGTGCCGTCTGTTTCCATTGTATGAAGCTGTTCAAGTCTCTTGATTCTCTTTTCAATAGTCTTGAAGTTTGTCATCATACCGCCGAGCCATCTTGCATTTACATAGTGAGCGTTTGCTCTTTCAGCTTCTTCCTTGATAGAATCGGAAGCCTGCTTCTTTGTGCCTACGAAGAGAACTTCGCCGCCGTTTGCTGCAACTTCGTGAATGAAGTTGTAAGCTTCGTCGAGCTTCTTAACTGTCTTCTGAAGATCGATAATGTAGATACCGTTTCTTTCTGTGAAGATGTAGGGCTTCATTTTGGGGTTCCATCTTCTTGTCTGGTGACCAAAGTGTACACCTGCTTCAAGAAGCTGTTTCATTGATACTACTGCCATGGTAGTGTCCTCCTTGTTTTTGGTTTTTTTCCTCCGCCGTACTGACGGGCTCAAGCCGTAAGGGCACCTGAAAGCCTTATATACAGCGTGTGGATTTGCGCTTTAACACGCTTAAATATTATACCACATAAGTGGTTATAAATCAATATTTTTATTTTCGTCTATTTGAACAAACTTTTAAAGAAATTACCCTTCTTTTTTGACTTTATAGGCAAATCACAGCTTACAAGTATAGTATCCTCGCCTATTATCTCAATATCACACCAGTTGATACAGAAATCATCCTCCCTGCCCAGCAGTCCGAAGCACCGCCCACGTCCGTAGACTATGATACGGCATATCTTTGCACAACAGGTATCAAACTCGACGTCGTCAACGTAGCCGATACGACAGCCGGTTTTTATACTGATGACCTCTTTGCACCGCAAATCAGAAAAATGACACAGCATAAATATCCACCCTTCATAAGGTACTATATAATAGATATTTATGTATGCCATCTGAAATTATTCGTTATTTTCTGCCGCCGCCTTTTCTCTGGCTCTCATATTCGCCTTGTATTCAAGGTAGTTCTGCAGGATAACTGCCGCCGCTACAGCGTCGATAACCTTTTTTCTTTCCTTGCCACGCTTGTTTACGTCGTTCATCATATTGTGAGCTGTTACCGTAGTTGAACGCTCATCCCACATAACGACGGGTATCTCAAGAAAATTCTGAAGCATATCTGCAAACATACGGCATTTTTCACTTCTTGGTCCGTAGGTTCCGTTCATATTGATAGGATTGCCGACAACTACCTCGCCTACCTCGTATTCGACAGCCGCCGCCGCTACCTTTTCTACGCATATCTGAAAATTTCTTTCATTTATAACGCCAAGGGGAGACGCTAAGGTTTCGGTTCTGTCACAGCAGGCAAGTCCCGTATGACTATCGCCGTAATCCACCGCCATAATCTTCATATCTTATCTTCCTTTACTCTTTTACAAAATCAAAATCAAAAGCTTTCATATAGTCATACAGACGGGGAATGATTTTCTTCTGTCCCTGCATTTTGAGAAATTCGGGGAGTGTAACGAATTTTGCGCTCACTACCTCTTCCCTCTGCAGTTTAAGCTCTGACAGTTCTAAATCAAGCTCCACCGCATAACAATCAACAAAGAAGGTGTTTCCTGCGGCACTGCCCATAAAGGTGAGCTGATCCTCGGTTACCGTAACGCCGATTTCTTCTCTTATCTCCCTTATGACTGCCTGTCTGCTGTCTTCACCTGCGATTACCGCACCACCGGTGCATTCCCACATACAACCGAAATTCTTATCAGGATGACGCTGTGTTACAAGCAGTCTGCCACGGCAGGTTATCCATGCCTCACAGATAATATGAAATTCGCCCTGCTTCAGTCGGACGCCACGTCTGTGGAGTCTGCCGACAGGGTTTCTGTTTTCGTCATAGACGTCCCATAGTTCAGCCACCTGTATCACATCCTTTCCTGTATGTTTCTTTTTTTCAGCCTTCCTTGTACTTTTTCAGTGCCTGAGCAAGCTGATCGGGGCAGGAGGTGATTTTACCACCGCAGGTGATACCATCGAGTCTTTCGATTATCTCATCGATGTCCATACCCTCTACAAGGCTTGAAATACCCTTGAGATTACCGTTACAGCCACCGTATACCTCTAAGCTCTGTAATACGTTATCCTCAATTTCAAGTACCATTTTTCTGGAGCATACGCCCCTGGGAACATATTCAAAAGTCATATTTTCTCCTTACTTTTCCGCCGCCTGAGCTACTGCATCCGCTACCGCCTGAGCCACCGTTTTATCAAGGGGACTCGGAATTATATACTCAGGAGAAAGCTTGTCGGGGGTTATAATATCGGCTATGGCGTATGCCGCCGCCTTCTTCATTTCCTCGGTAATAGCCTTTGCGCCTACGCTTAAAGCACCCTTGAAGATACCGGGGAAAACAAGTACGTTATTTATCTGATTGGGGAAATCGCTTCTGCCTGTGCCGACAATGTACGCACCTGCCGCCTTTGCCTTATCGGGCATTATTTCAGGCTCAGGATTTGCCATAGCAAAGACTATAGGCTTTTGCGCCATCGACTTTACCATATCTTCACTTACAAGATTCGGTCTTGATACGCCTATGAACACGTCTGCGCCCTTCATAGCGTCTGCGAGACTACCCTTGATATTGTTGTTGTTCGTTATCTGTGCAATTTCCTTATGGGCGGGATTTTCGTAGTCGGTATCCTTATCTATGATTCCGCAAATATCCACCATTATAAGATTTCCGATGCCCATCTGAAGCAGGAATTTTCCGATAGCAATACCCGCCGCACCGGCGCCGTTTATTACTACGGTAATATCCTCCATCTTCTTACCTGCACATCTTACCGCATTTATAAGTGCCGCACCAACTACGACTGCCGTACCGTGCTGATCGTCGTGGAAAACGGGGATATCCAGCTTTTCCTTGAGTCTTTTTTCTATCTCAAAGCATCTGGGAGCGGAAATATCCTCGATATTGATACCACCGAAGCTGTCGGAGATAAGCTCTATCGTGCGGACTATCTCGTCAACGTCCTTTGACTTTATGCATAAAGGAAATGCATCCACGTCGGCAAATTCCTTGAAAAGACAGCATTTGCCTTCCATAACCGGCATACCCGCAAGTCCGCCGATGTCACCGAGTCCCAGTACCGCTGTACCGTCGGTTATTACCGCCACAAGATTCTTTCTTCTTGTCAGCTTGTAGGAAAGGGAGGGATCGTCCTTTATTTCAAGACAAGCCTGTGCTACACCGGGGGTATAGGCAAGGGACAAGTCCTCTCTTGTATTTATCGGAGCACGGGAAACTACTTCTATCTTTCCCTGCCACTCGTAATGCTTTTCAAGTGCCTGTTGTTTTATATCCATTTTCTTTTGTCCTTTTGTTTCTTATTTCTGTTTTAATATTCTGCTGAGAGATTCGTCAGGTGTATAGTTTGTTCCGATAGCTATAGGATAGTGATTATAGAAGCCGTGGAAATCCGAACCGCCGGTAACGATAAGGTTATTTTCCTCTGCCAGCTTCAGCAGCATCTGTCTCTTTTCTTCGTCCGCGCTCTGATGCCATACCTCTACGCCGTCAATCTTTTTGCTTTCGATAAGCTCTTCTAAAAGCTCAAAGTTATCGTATACCGCAGGGTGAGCAAGTACGGCTATACCGCCCGCAGAATGGATAAGCTCCAGCACGAAATGTACCTCAGGCAGATCCTGCATATCCGTGCTTACTTCCTCTGCACAAAGTCCTGTCTTAGGGTTGAACAGCTCCTCGTAAACCTTGCCGTAAAGGTCGGTCGTATAGCCGTAGTCCATAAGAGCGTGCATTATATGGCACTTATAGATAACCTTATTTCCCGTAGCGTAACGAAGTATGCTTTCAAGGGTGATAGGGTATTTTTCCAGTACTTTTTTTGCCATCTGCTTGCCTCTCTTTTTACGAAGCTCGCTGGTACGCAGACAGAGTCCTTCAAGTCTGTCGGGCTTTAAAGGGTTATAGCAAAGGATATGAGCCTTTGAACGACGCTTATTATCAAAGGTGGAAAATTCTACAGCGGGTATTACCTTCACCCCGTAACGCTCTCCGAGAACGGTGGCTCTTGAGGATGAAGCCAAGGTGTCGTGGTCAGTAATGGCGAAATAATCAATGCCGTATCTTTTTGCCTGTGCAATCGTTTCTTCTATGCCGAGAGAACCGTCTGACATAGTCGTGTGACAATGTAAATCTGCTTTCATAGTAGTGCTGATCCTTCCTTATCAAGAATGCTGCTTCCGTAAGGGGTATATGCGTTTTGACGGAAACGATTTGTTTTATCCGTAAGCTCTGAATCAACGTACTGTCTCCTCAGAACAATAACCATATAATATTATATCACTAATTACACTTTTTTGCAATAGTCTTCTGCCATTTTATGATATTTATTTAAGTGCGTGAAGTAAAACGAAACGGACTCCCGAAAGACCGGAAGTCCGCATATTATTTACTTGATAACCTTGCCGTGTGTTCTTGTATTTACCTTGATTTCCTTTTCACTGCCGCCTCTGTCAACGAATACCGCTTCTTCGTCCTCGTATCTTGCCTTGACGGGAAGCTCGGGATTTACTTCTCCCTTTTCCTCATAATAGGGGTTTACGATATATTTCTGTATAACCGGATAACAGATAAATACGGTCGTAAAGCACATCAGAGCGATGGGGAAGAAAATTACCGCTATAAGAGAAAAGGGTAAAAGCAGTAATATGAGTGATAGGATTGCAACGTTGATTACAAAGGTGAGCGCTACTCTCTTTACTCCGAGGAACACAAGGAATAAACCGTTTTTGACGATTGCCTTTAAGCTGAGCTTCAGCGCAACGATTTCGAGATAGATGAAGAAATGCATCATAAAGAATACGCTTATGATACCAACGAAGATGAAAAGGTAGATATAATATTCATCGGGAAGCTTGTCGGCAAACACGTAAAGATGCAGTACCACAAGAACCGAAGCTATGCAGATAACATCCAGTATTCCGATGAACAGGGACTGCTTGAAATTCTTCTTGAAGGCGGTGAAGAATTCATCAAGTAAAAAGCAGGGCTGTTCCAGTATGAACTTTCTCATTACGTGAGTCATAGCCGCCATTGACGGGCCGAAGGTGACTATAGGCAGGCTGAAGAGAATAAATAACAGATTAAGCTCTATTATCTGCCAGAACTTTCTGCCGAATATCTCAAAATATCTGAAAAAAGGTTTTTTCTGCGGTGCGTCCTTTGCTACGCCCTTACCTGAACTCTGATGATCAAAAAAACTTACTCCCAAAATAAAAACTCCTTAATTTTATTTTATGTAATTCTATAAAATTTATGTTAACGCTGTGTTAATTTTTTCACGATAACACGAATATTTTTTATTATACAATATTTCCGACTGATTTGCAAGCAAAATAATTCAATATTGTGAAAAAAGCCGAAATTAATATTTTTGGCATAGCTGATAAATCAAAGCTATTGAACAAAAAAGCAATTAGTGATATAATTATATATGTATGCGAAATAAACTGTATTAAAATGAGGATTTTATTTTGGAATATATAAGAATCGGCAACGTAAAGATAGAAAAGACTGCCTCTCTTGCACCTATGGCGTCGGTGGCGGACAAGGCTATGAGGATAATGTGCAAGCGCTTCGGAGCGGCTATGCTGACAGGCGAAATGGCAAGCTCAAAGGGGCTGTGCTACAGCGACAGAAAAACTCACGAGCTACTGACGGTAACAGAAGAGGAACGCCCGATGGCGATTCAGCTATTCGGCTCGGAAAGTGAATTTTTTGCAAAGGCGGCAGTAATTGCATCGGAGTACAAGCCTGATTTTATTGATATAAACTGCGGTTGCCCCGTACCCAAGGTAGCAGGAAACGGAGCAGGCTCGGCTCTTATGAAGAACCCGAAGCTGATAGGCGAAATCGTTTCAGCAATAAAAAAAGTTACCGATATCCCCGTTACCGTAAAGATACGAAAGGGCTGGGATGAAAACTCGGTAAACGCAGTAGATGCGGCAAAATACGCTGAAGAAGCGGGAGCGTCGGCAATAGTGGTACACGGCAGAACAAAGAATCAGATGTATTCGGGAAAAGCCGACCTTGATATAATAAGGGCGGTAAAGGAAGCGGTATCCGTTCCGGTCATCGGAAACGGAGACGTGGACAGCGCTCTCTCCTGCAGGAATATGTACGATTATACCGGCTGTGACCTTGTAATGGTGGGCAGAGCCGCCTGCGGAAGGCCCTGGTTATTCAGGGAGATAAAGCATTATTTTGAAACGGGAGAAATACTCCCCTCCCCCGACACGGACACCTGCCTGAAAATAATGGAGGAGCATATAAAGCTCCTTTGTCTTGACAAGGGCGAATATATAGGAATGAAGGAAGCAAGAAAGCATACTGCCTGGTATTTAAAGGGCTGGCAGGGTGCGGCAAGATACAGGAATCTCTGCGGTTCTCTTTCAACGATGGAGGACTTTTACAGACTTTTAGAAACTATCCGAAACGAGCAGAGCATCTGATTCAGAGCAAGAGAAAGTGAGGAATATGAAAAATTCAATAAAGCTTGTAGCTATGGCTATACTGACAGCGGTATTTCTCTCAGGCTGTCAGCAGATAATACTCGTACCGGGAAGGACTACGGTCCCCGAAGAGACTTCGTCAAGCCCCGAAACCTCCTGGCAGGAGCCTGAAATAAAGGAATTCCCCGTCGTACTGAACGGCACGGAAATCGATCAGGCGGTAAAGACTGTGGTTTCCCTGACTCCCGCTTACAGCGAAATACTTTTCGAGATGGGCTACGGCGAGAATCTTATCGGAGTATGCGACTACTGTGAATATCCCGAAAAGGTGAAGGATATACCATCCGTCGGAAGCAGTACTGCTCCCGATATTCAGAAAATCATCTCCCTGAAGCCTGACCTTGTGATAACCGCAACCCCGCTTATCACAAAGGACAGAATCGCAATAGAAACAAAGGGAATAAAGGTGCTTACGATAACCTCTCCGAAAACGACCGAGGAGTTCCACAATATATATAAATTCATCGGACTTGCCTTTGAAGGTCTGCTTACCGGCGAGGACAAGGGAACAAGTGGATATAAGACGGTGTATACCGCTCTCAGCGAAGCGATAAAGGGTGAAAAGAACAGCTTTTTATACATATCTCCGACTATGGCTGTAGCTGGCGGCGACACCTTTGAAAACAGCATTCTTTCCGTATTCGGAGAGAACAAGGCGGAAAAAAGCTCCGGATACTCCGAGCCCGAAGAGACGATTTTGGAAAATCAGCCTGATATAATATTCCTCAGCGACAGATTCGAAGCCGCCGATATTGAAGAGCATGAGCTGTTTTCACAGCTTGACGCTGTAAAAAACGGCAGGATAATAATTGTAGAAAGCATCTATTTTGAGCGCCCCACAGCAAGAATAACCGAACTGCTGGCACACGTCACACAGAGTATCAGGGCGCTGGATGAAACCTCTTCTGAATCAGAAGCCGAAAGCAATACGGAAAGCGACACAGACGAGGAGCAGTCTGATGACGAAGGCTATGAAGACGGCTACGAGGAAGAAACTTACGAGGATGAATATTACGAATAAGCAGATGCGTTAAAGAAACGGCAAACGTCTGCCGTAAAATTCGCATATAAGACCGCTCATATATTGACTTTTAGCACAGAAAAGTGTATAATAAAAAGGATGCGTTAATTCAGTAAAAATTAAAAATTCTTATAAACGGAAGGACAACAAAAAGCTATGAAATGGACAGGATTAAACGATTTAAGAGAAAGCTACTTAAGCTTCTTTGAAAGCAAGGATCATCTTCGTATGGCGTCTGCTCCCCTCGTACCTCAGGGTGACAACTCCATCCTGCTTATCAACGCAGGTATGACTCCTTTAAAGAAGTATTTCCAGGGTATCGAAGAACCCCCAAGACACAGAGTAACAACCTGTCAGAAGTGCATTCGTACTCCTGATATTGAAAACGTAGGTAAGACAGCCCGTCACGGCACCTACTTTGAAATGCTTGGCAACTTCTCATTTGGTGATTACTTCAAGCACGAGGCTATTGCATGGGCCTGGGAATATCTCACAAAGACGCTTGAAATTCCTGAGGACAGACTCTGGGTAACAATTTACGAAGAAGATGACGAGGCTGGCGAAATCTGGGCTACAGAGGTAGGCGTACCCCGTGACAGAATCATAAAGCTTGGCAAGAAGGACAACTTCTGGGAGCACGGCAGCGGTCCCTGCGGTCCTTGTTCAGAAATCCACTATGACAGAGGCGAAAAGTACGGTCCCTTTGAGAGCTTTGAGCAGGCAAGCGACTGCGACAGAATCATCGAAATCTGGAACAACGTATTCACCCAGTTTGACAATGACGGCAAGGGCAACTACACACAGCTTGCAACAAAGAATATCGATACGGGTATGGGACTTGAAAGACTTGCCTGTGTAATGCAGGACGTTGACAATCTCTTCGAGGTTGACACGATCCAGAACATTATGAAGAAGATATGCTCTATCGCAAACGTAACCTACAAGCAGGATGAAAACTCCGATATCTCTATCCGTGTTATCACAGACCATATCCGTTCTACAACCTTTATGGTAGGCGACGGCGTACGTCCTTCAAACGAAGGCAGAGGCTACGTTCTGCGCAGACTTTTAAGAAGAGCCGCAAGACACGGCAGACTCCTCGGTGTAAACAAGCCCTTCCTTTATGAAGTATGCGATACCGTTATCGACGAAAACCTCACGGCTTATCCTGAGCTTAACGAAAAGAGAGAATATATCAAGAAGGTAATAAAGACAGAGGAAGAAAGCTTTGCAAAGACCGTAGACAAGGGTATGCAGATCCTTGGCGAATACATTGAAGAGCTTAAGGGCGCAGAAAATCCCGTACTCAGTGGCGACAAGGTATTCAAGCTTCACGATACCTACGGCTTCCCTCTCGATCTTACAAGAGAGCTTTTACAGGAAAAGAACATCGGTATAGATGAAGAAAAGTTCTATGAGCTTATGAGCCAGCAGAAGGCTAACGCAAGAGCAAACCAGGCGTTCAAGGGCGGCTGGGACGAGGCTACTGCAACAGCACTTAATGCATTCACTACAACCTTCGTAGGCTACACAGAGCTTACCGCTGAAACAAAGATTCTCGCTATGATAAAGAATGGTGAAGTCTGCGATAACGTAAGCGAAGGCGAAGAAGCTACGGTTGTTATCGAAACTGTTCCCTTCTACGCTGAGAGCGGTGGTCAGGTAGGCGACTGCGGTACTATCGTTTCAGGCGATAACGTGATGCAGGTACTCGACACCAAGAAGACAGCCGCAGGTCAGTATATTTTAAGCTGTATCGTTGAAAGCGGTAGCTTCTACGTAAACGATACGGTTACAGCAAGCGTTGACAAGGCAAAGCGTATGGCTACAGCAAGAAACCACACCTGCGCTCACCTTTTACAGGCGGCATTAAGAACAGTCCTTGGCGATCACGTACATCAGGCAGGCTCTTACGTAGATCCTTACAGATGCCGTTTTGACTTCAGCCACTTCAGTGCAGTTACTCCCGAAGAAATCGAAAAGATTGAAGCAATCGTAAACGACGCTATACTTATGGGTATCCCCGTTATCACAGAAGAGCTTCCTATTGAAGAAGCCCGCAAGAAGGGTGCTATGGCATTATTCGGTGAAAAGTACGGCGATATTGTAAGAGTTGTTCAGGCTGGTGATATTTCCACAGAATTCTGCGGTGGTACACACCTTGACAATACTGCAAAGGCCGGTCTTTTCAAGATTGTTTCCGAGTCCTCCGTTGCATCGGGCGTAAGAAGAATTGAGGCGGTAACAGGCTTCAACGTTCTTTCCGAATACAACAAGGCAAAGGAAGTAATAAATACAGCGGCACAGACCTTAAAGGTTGCTAACCCCTCTGCCCTTTTACAGAAGTGCGAAAGCATAATGGCAGAAATGAGCGCAATGCACAGCGAGATAGACAGACTTAACTCCGTCATTTCCGCAAGCCAGTTAAAGGAGCTTGGCGACAGCAAGGAAGTAAACGGCATCAAGCTTATCAGCGCTACACTTTCAGGCGTTACGGGTGATAACCTCCGTAAGGCAGGCGATGAAATAAAGAACAATAACGATTCCTTCATCGCTTTACTTGCAGGTACAGCTGACGGCAAGGGTAATTTCCTCTGCATATGCAGTAAGGAAGCTATCGACAAGGGTGCAAACGCAGGTAAGATAGTTAAGGAAATAGCCGCTGTTGCAGGTGGTAAGGGCGGCGGACGTCCCGACAGCGCAATGGCAGGTATTGCCGATATAAGCAAGATTGACGAAGCACTTGCCGCATTAGAAGGCATTGTTGCGGCTATGATAGGCTGATAAAGGAGTTAGTATGGACTGCATTTTTTGTAAGATAATCAAGGGTGAAATCCCTTCTGAAAAGGTTTATGAAAGTGAAAACGTAATTGCCTTCAAGGATATAAATCCTATGGCACCCGTTCACATTCTCATTATCCCCAAAACACATATTGAGGGCGCAAACGCCCTTGATAAGGATAACGTGGCTGTAGTAAGCGAGATAATGCTTGCGGCACGTCAGATTGCCGAATCCTTTAATCTTGAAAACGGTTGGAGAATCGTTACAAACGTCGGAGAGGACGGCGGTCAGACGGTAAAGCACCTGCACTTCCACTTACTCGGCGGTAAAAAATTAAGCATAGAATTAGCATAAAAGGAAAACACTATGAGGCAGAGGTTGGCAGTTATCGGATTTTCATATTTATTCGGACTGCTCCTTGCCTCTGTTTTTATTTCCGCATTACTTGCCTTGTTGGTAGCGGTCATTCTGCTGGTCATACTTTCGGTGGCGGCGGTGCTTTATCTTAAAAGGGATATTCTGTCCTATATACTTATCCCCTTTACTATCGCATTTATCTGCTACTCGTTATCAGTAACGGCACTCATGCAGAAATCTCAGGCTATAGCTGACGGCAGTACGTATACGGTATCAGGAGTCATAACGGAAAAGCAAGGGATCGGAAACGATCTTGCGATATATACGATAAGCTCCGAGACGACGGATTTTGTCATATATACCGATGATATGGATGCGGATATCGGAGACAGACTTTCCTTCGACTGTAAATTTGCATTGCTCGAAAATGCGTCTCCCTTCAGGTCGGCAGATTATTATCTGTCAAAAGGGATAGGTCTGCGGGCAGTTGCGAAAACAGAAATTGTGATAGAAAAAGCTACCGGCTTTGACCTGATACAAAGTCTTCACAGATACAGAGAGCAGTTATCTGAAAAGTATTCTTCTCTTTTCTCAGGTGGCGGTCTTGCTATGATGAAGGGTATATTCATCGGTGACAAGGCTGATTTTACAAGCTACGAAAACTACTGTGTAAAAGCGGCGGGCGTAGCGCATATAACTGCGGTATCAGGCACTCACCTGACGTTTATTGTCTCGATTCTGGCAATACTTTTAAAATTCACAAAGCTGACTGCATTTCCGAGAACACAGATTCTTGTGATGATATTTATAATATTCTGCTTTATGGTGTTCTTCGGGCTTTCAGGCTCGGTATTAAGGTCCGGCTTTATGCTTATGATACACCACAGCGCAGGAATCTTCTACAGAAAAGGCAGCTGTATGAGTTCTCTTGGCGGAGCAATACTTATAATCTGTCTTGCAAATCCGCTTGCCTGCCACGACGCAGGCTTCATGCTGTCGATTGCCACCACCATAGGTGCAGGTGAGGTCTCACCAAAGGCGACAAGCTATCTTACGAAGAAATATAAGCTACTTCCCGAAAAGCTTACAAGTGCGGTCTGTTGCGGAACCTTCTCCTCCCTTATGGGTCTGCCGCTGTCACTTTTATATTTCGGTATGATCTCCCTTCACGGGGTGATTGCTACAATACTGACAGCGCCAATGTTCACAGCAGTGCTTATGCTGACTTTCCTGCATGCTATAACCGGCGGAGTATTTGATTTTCTTCTGCTTCCTGCATATCATTGCAGTAAGCTTATGATGGATATATTCATATTTGTGGCTGAGCTTCCCTACTCGCATTACGTATACAACTCGCCTTTAACGGGTTTTTCAATGCTTGCAGGAATGATTATAGCCGTGTCGGCTGTAATTCTTATAAAAAAGCATAGAAGAGCCATAACGCTTATCAGTTCGGCTCTGCTATTAGCTACCTATACAGGCTTTATTGCTTTAGATAAAAGCTGTGAAGGCAGTCAGATTACAATATCTCCTTGCAGTGACGGAGAAAACGGATATATACTGGTATCGGCACCTGATTTCTGCGGTGCGATAATAACCGGTGGCGGAGATTATTCCTGCACAGGACTGCTCACTCTTATGATGGGTGAAAACAAAAGAGGTCTCGACTTTTTAAGGATAACCTCAAACGATACGAATTCGCTGAAATACGCAAGCGATACCTATAGTGATATATGTGATAATATAATTCTTGACAGCTACGATAAGAAGCTTGCGGAAAGTCTCGGTCTGTTTGATGGCTGTGAAATATATGAGGAGTACAGCTTCAGCGGTGAAAATGCGGAGATTATCTTCTCTTCCGACAGCACGATTATTGATATTTACGGATATTCGGTAAACGTATCCGATATAGCCGATATAAAAGACGGTGATATGAATATCTGCTACGGCTACCAGAAAAGCGAGCCACACACCTCTTCACCGCTTTTCACAATTGACAAGAATCAGAAAAAGCTCACCGATAATACTACCGAGCTTTATTATACACAGACTACTCTGATATTCCGTGAAAACGGAATTTACGTAAATAAAACCAACGTTTAAGGAGGGATGATATGAAAACTACCGAAGAGAAATTAGCCGCCGATCTTAAAAGCAACGTGCTTTTTCCTTATTACTATTTTTACGGCGAAGAAAACTTTCTTACAGATACCTACGTGAAAAAGGTACTGGACAAGGTTATCGGCAAAAATCACGATGATATAAATATAACCAGACTAAGCGGAACGTTTTCAGTCGATACTCTTTATGACAGCGTGGAAAGTCTGCCTATGTTTGCAGAAAGCAAGGCAGTCGTTATAAACGATCTTGATTTAGACAAATATTCCGATGAGGAAAGCGACAGAATCGAAGAGATTCTTGAAAATATACCGCCCGAATGTACCGTTATAGTATATCTCACAGGCGTTACCCCTTCAGGTGGAAAGAAGAACAAGAACAAGGCGTATATAACAAGACTTGCAAAGCAGAAGAACTGTATGCTCTGTGAGTTTTCACAGCTTGACGCCAACAAGATAGCCGAGCTTGTAATAAAAAAAGCCGCCAAAAACGGCTGTGTAATATCAAGGCAGAATGCTCTGCATCTTGTAAACTCCACTCTGTGCAATCTGGGACTATGCTCGATAGAGACAGAAAAGCTCTGTTGCTATAAGCAAAGCGGAGAAATAACCTACGATGATATAGAAACCCTTATCGTAAAACAGCTTGATACAAGTATATATGCTCTGTCTAACGCTATTGCAAGAGACAACAAGAAGGAAGCTCTGCTCATACTTGACGATCTCATACTGCAAAGGCTGGAGCCGATTGTGATCCTTGCGGCGTTATCATCAAGCTACATTGATTTTTACAGAGCCGCAGTTTCAAGAAATTACGGAGTCAGCATACAGAAATGCACGGAAGATTTCAGCTATGCGAAAAACCGTGCCTTTGTGGTTCAGAAGGCGTTCACCACCGTATCAAAGGTAAGTCAGGGATACGTGCGCTACTGTCTTAACACTCTCTTTGAGGCCGATATGAAGCTCAAGACCACCTCTCTTGACGGAAGAACGATTCTTGAGCAGACGGTACTGAAGCTGTTTCTCAACAAAAATATCTGATAAAGGATAATTTTATGATCAGATTAAAGCAGGCTGTAATAGTCGAAGGAAAATATGACAAAATAAAACTGAGCGCTCTGCTTGACGCTGTAATAATCACAACCGACGGCTTCGGCATTTTTAAGGATAAGGAAAAGTCAGAGCTTATACGTACTCTTGCAAAGAGTTCGGGACTTGTGATACTTACCGACAGCGACAGCGCAGGCTTTAAAATACGTAATCATATAAAGGGCTGTATCACCGAGGGTGAAATCATAAACGTCTTTGTCCCTCAGATAAAGGGTAAAGAAAAGCGCAAAGAAAAGCCGTCTGCAGAAGGCTACCTCGGTGTCGAGGGATTAAGCGCCGATATACTTAGAAAGGCGCTTATGGACGCAGGCGTTATGAGTGAAAACAGCGAAAAAGCCGATTTTCTTGACAGGGCAAGGCTTATGGATGACGGACTTATCGGAAAGGATAATTCCGCACAGAAAAGAGCTATGCTTTTAAAGGAGCTCGGACTGCCTGATTTAGTAAATACAAGCACTATGCTTGAAATAATAAACCGTCTTTACGACGAAGAAGCCTACACGAGGGCATTAGCCAAAACAGACAACGGAAGGAATTAAAAAATGGTATTTTCAACCCCTGTATTCTTATATCTGTTTCTGCCTCTTACTCTGCTTATATATTATATAACGCCGAAAAAGGGACAGAACCTCATCGTTCTGCTTTCAGGACTATTGTTCTACTCCTGGGGCGAGCCTATTTACGTCATAGTAATGCTCATCTCCACTATGATAGACTACTTTGCGGGACTCATAATGAATAAATTTGAAGGTCACAAAGGTCCGAGAACGGTATGTCTTATAGTATCGGTAGTTATGAATCTGAGCCTGCTTGGAATATTCAAGTACAGCGGCTTTATTGCAGAGAATATCAATGCAATTGCAGGTCAGCAGCTTATCGATATAAACAATATGAATTTCTTCGGTATAGAATTCCTGCCGATGAATATGCTTCCTATCGGTATCAGCTTCTTTACCTTCCAGTCCATGTCCTATACTATAGATTTATATATGGGCAACGTCAAGGTACAGAAGAATCCTATAAGCTTTGCCGCCTTTGTTACTCTCTTCCCCCAGATAGTAGCAGGTCCTATCGTAAGATATGACGATGTGGCAAGGGAGCTTGACGACAGAACGGTAAATCTTGACCTGATTTATGAAGGTATAGTGAAATTCATAATCGGTCTTGCAAAAAAGGTACTGATTGCAAATAGTATCGGTTCGCTATGGACTACAGTAAAGGCAATGGAAATGGGCAGCATTTCTGTTCTGACCTCCTGGCTTGGAATACTTGCATTTACCTTCCAGATCTATTTCGACTTCTCAGGATATTCCGATATGGCGGTAGGTCTTGGTAAAATGATGGGCTTTAATTTCCCGCAGAACTTCAACTACCCCTATTTATCAAAGAGCATCTCCGAATTCTGGAGAAGATGGCATATCACACTCGGCTCCTGGTTCAAGTCCTACGTATATTTTCCCCTGGGCGGAAGCCGCAAGGGTACCGGCAGAACGGTATTCAATCTTGCCGTAGTATGGTTTTTAACCGGTGTATGGCACGGCGCAAGCTGGAATTTCATTCTCTGGGGTTCGTTATACGGAGTGATAATCATACTTGAAAAGCTGTTCCTCGGAAAGCTTCTTGAAAAGCTTCCCGCCGCTGTCAGCATGATATACACGATGTTCTTTGTAATACTCGGCTGGGTGCTGTTCGACACAGCGGATTTAGGTGCGGCAGGCTCATATATCGCCGCTATGTTCGGTGCAAGCGGAATACTGGCAGACAGCACGGCACTCTACTATCTTGCAACCTACGGAATAACCTTTATAATCTGCATTATCGGATGCACGGATATTCCTAAAAAGGCGGTAGAATTCCTCCGTACAAGATCAGCGGCTGTAGTAAACTATACGGGTATCGTTGTCACAATGGGATTATTCGTCCTTTGTACAGCATATCTGGTTGATCAGACCTACAACCCCTTCTTATATTTCAACTTCTAAGGAAAGGAGCGCATAACAATGAATAAAAAAATACACAAGATAATAACGATAGCGCTCTTTGCACTTATGTCGCTTGTTATCCCGATTATAACACTGATAAACTGCTTTATGAATCAGGGAAAGGTATTCAGCGAAAACGAAAACAGATATTTGCAGGACCTTCCTGAGCTGAGTATCGACAACATCATTGACAAGAAATTCACCCCTGATTTTGAAGAATACTTCTCCGACAGAATATTTTTAAGAGAGCAATGGATAGGTCTTAAAAACAATTTCGACAAGCTCCTCGGTAAAACTGAAATCAAGGGTATATTTACAGCTGACGGCAGAATGGTAGAAGCCTGGAAGAGCTATGACAAGCAGTCGGTAGACAGAAATCTTGCGGCTATGAATCTGTTTGCTGAAAAGCATCCTGATTTAAAGACGTACTTTATATTAGCACCCACAGCGCAGGGTATATATGAGGATACACTCCCTCAGAACAGCGGAATTGAAAGCCAGAAGGCATTTATAAAATACTGCTACGAAAATACTCCTGCAATCACCGGCATTGACGTATTCAGCGATCTTTACGTGGCGAGAGATAATTATATCTACTACCGCACAGACCACCACTGGACAAGTCTTGCGGCGTACTATTCCTACAATGCGGCGTCAAAGCTGATGAAGTTTACCCCGTACACTCTTGACAAATTCAGTGTTGAGCATGCTTCAAACTCCTTCAGAGGAACGCTCTATTCAAAGACGCTTGACAACAATATCACGCCCGATACTATTGATTACTACACCCTTGCCGGTGGAGATCCCTCGGTAATTGTATCAGTAAACAACGGCGTTGAGACAAAGGCATACGGAAGTATGTATTTCAGAGAATATCTTGATAAAAAGGATAAGTACTCCTCCTTCCTCGGTGCAAACGTGCCTGTGCTGAATATTACCTCCTATATTCCGAGTGAAGCTGACAACGGCTCTCTGCTTGTAATAAAGGACAGCTATGCACACTCGCTCATCCCCTTCCTTACAAAGAACTACAGCAATATAACCGTTGTGGATTTAAGATATATCAACGGCACCTTTGAGGATGTTGGTATAAAGCCTGAGGATTATGACTGCGCACTCTTCATGTACAACGTAATCACATTCTCCCAGGATTTAAACGTAAAGAAACTAAGCTTCATGTAAACGCGTGGCGTTCACCAAATTCCGCCTTTTTATAACTTGTATTTATTCAAAGTATGCAAAACGGCGGACATCAGAAATAGCGCAATTTAAGCAATCAGAAAACCCTTGTGAGAAATCACGGGGGTTGCAGTGTGCCACCACAAGCAATTCCGCCTTTCAAACGCGTGGCGTTTGATCCAAGCTCCGCCTTTTGAATTTTTTTCGGATGCGAAGAATCGTGAACGGCGGGATTAAAACCCACTGTATATCGCAAACCACCTTTGTCACCACCGCAGGCAATTCCACCTTTCAAACGCGTGGCGTTCACCAAATTCCGCCTTTCAAATGCGTGGCGTTTGATCCAAGCTTCGCCTTTCAAAAATTTTTTCGGATGCGAAGAATCGTGAACGGCGGGATACACAACTGCACAATATAAATACGCCTGAGAAGATAACTTCTCAGGCGTTTTGTTTATCCTAAAATCTTATCGCAATAATTTATCTGTGCCTTTATGTACTTATATCTGCTTGAAAGGAAGTCGTCGATACACTTTGCACTTCCATAGCCACCGTTTATAGCGTCCTCGGTAGTGCCTGTACCCTGATAGCGGGCAAAGAACTGATCGAAAAGCGGTGAATAGGTATCCTTGAAGTATTTCAGTTGTGCCTTTGCTCTGCTCTGCTCCAGATAGCCGTCGGAAAGACCTGTAAGAGTATTGCAGAAATCCTCCTTGAAGGCTTCGTTTGTCATAAGATAAGCAAAGCATAATACTGCAGGGTTATCGGTATCCATATCAAGAAGTCCGTTGGGCTTGTAGTTATCTTCCTTTATGGTATTTGTACGGGCATCACCTGAGCCGCTTATACCACCGAATTCCACGTCATAGAGCATAAATCTCCAGCGACCGTCCGCATATTCGTTACTGCTGTCTGTGTTTATGGTTTTCCACATAGACCAGTTTTTGCCGGGCCAGTCCCACTTGTTATTTATCCAGCATTCTACAGCAAAATAGTCTCTTACCGATTCGGGATCGACAAGCTTTATAAATTCGTTGTAGTCATTCTGATTTTTAAGATTCTTATGAGTCTTGAAGAAGTTTTTAAGCTCTGTGAAGTAGTAATCCTCCTCTGCACCCTCAGGAAGCTCACCCTCATCCAGCTTATAGCCGATTTCAAGAGCTTCGGCGTCGCCCTTGTAGATAACTACGTCATCCTTATTTACACCGTGGAGATCTTCAAGATAATCGTCCGTGTAATCCTCTTCAAGCACGTAAGCTCCCCAGTATTCGCCGTTTATGTAAACAACGCAGGGACGGGATTTTTTGGTTTCAATATCCATCTCCTGAACAAGTGACTGCCAGTAGGTATCATTGAACTTTGCAAGAAAAGCACAGTTACCGCCTGCACGAAGAACGAGAGTCTTGAACTTATCCATCACTTCGCCGCTGTCGTTAAGATAATCCTCACCGAATACGGGATATTTAAAGTTATTGTCGCTATAATCCTTTCTTGCGTAGAGTCTGAAGCCCTTCTGAATATCAGAACGGGAATAGTTACCCTGGACTCTGATACCGCAGTTCTGGTTTATAACCTCGGTAGCCGTACCGTCAGCAGAAAACTCGAACATAGAAAGAGCGATTTCTCTTTCCCACTCTCTGCCCTTCTGCTTATAGTTTGCATCAAGTGAACGGGCAGTTTCGGGATCTCTGAGTCTGTTTTCGCTCAAATATTCCTTGAGTGCCTTTTCAAAAACGTCACCCTTTACGTATATGCCCTTCGTGCTGTCAAAAAGATCGTCATAATCGATGCTGATGCTGATTACTGCAAGATCCTGCCCTGCCGCTTCACAGCTTTTCTTCAGTCCCTCTATATGCTCTTCTGCAGTACCGATGAAATAGGTAGCCGCACTATCAGTACCGAAAGTACCATCAGCCTTCTTGACTGCCGCTCTTACAACGGTACATTTATCCACGTCCTTGTCGGAGGGTGCTTTTATCTCACAGGTAAAGCCGTCACGCTTGGCATTCACCTTGTTGTAGCTACCTGCAAAAAGCACGGGATCAACGGCGGATACAACGTTTTTATCATTCTTTCTGTCGGTGATATTGATAGCTCCGCTGTACAGAACTGCCGTGTCGCTTATTGTGGGATCGCTACCGTCAAGGGTATAATAAATCTGACCTGCCGTATCTGCGTTTATCGTAAGCTGGAAGGCAGAGGCGTATATTCCGGAATCCTTTGAAAAGCTTACTAATCCCTCTCCCACGGGTGCGGGAGCCTCGGTTTCCGGTGTACTTGTTGTAGTCGTTGTGGTTGTAGTTTCAGGTGCCTTTGTAGTAGTCTCAGGGACACTTGTGGAAGTCTCAGGAGCCTTTGTGGTAGTAGTCTCCGGTGCGGAGGTTTCGTTCTTTGACTCGGTAGTTGTAGTCTCCGATTCTGATGAAGTATCGGAAGAAACGTCAGAGGACGTACTGCTGTCTGTTATCGTACCGCTTTCAGGCGTGGGCAGACTTACGTTATTGTCACTGCAGGAAGTCAGCAAAAGAGCTGACAGAAGGATTATCGCTGTAATTCTTTTCTTCATAGACTGACCTTTCTCATTAATAGCACAAAATTTTATAAAAGAATTTTCACATTTTTTATTATATCATTTTATCGTTATCCTTGTCAACCACTACTATGCATATGGCAATTTTCTACACGAATAAACAGTAATGCTTATATTTATGTCGCTTATGTGCTGTATAGAATACAAAAAATCACCCCTCCGATCAAGTCGGAGGGGCTTTAAACCTATTATGAGTAAATTCAATTCGGCTTTAATTTATATGCCGTTTAAACGTAGCATCAAATAAGTAGCAATTACGCCTGGGGCTTGTAGTATTCTACGAGGCCAACGAGGTCTTCGTAACGCTTCTTGGAGTTAGCAACAGCCTTATCGAAGAGAACTGTAGCTCTTTCGGGGTTAGCACGCATGAGGGAGTTGTAACGAACTTCTCTCATCATGAATTCCTTGTAATCGCCTGTAGGAGCCTTGCTGTCGAGTGTGAAGGGGTTTGTTCCTTCGGGAGCAGCAGGGTTGAATCTGAATAAGTGCCAGTAACCAGCCTGTACAGCTTCCTTTTCTACCTTCTGAGCGATTGTAAGACCACCCTTGATACCGTGGTTGATACAAGGAGCGTATGCAATGATCAGTGAAGGACCGTCGTAAGCTTCTGCTTCTGCGATAGCCTTTAAGCACTGGTTCATATCAGCACCCATGGAGATCTGAGCAACGTATACGTAGCCATACTTCATAGCGATACCAGCGAGATCCTTCTTCTTAACGTCCTTACCACCTGCAGCGAACTGAGCAACCGCACCTACGTTTGTAGCCTTGGAAGCCTGACCGCCTGTGTTGGAGTAAACTTCTGTATCAAATACGAAGATGTTTACGTTCTTACCGGAAGCGAGAACGTGGTCAACACCGCCGTAACCGATATCGTAAGCCCAGCCGTCACCACCGAAGATCCAGTTGGATTTCTTGGAGAGGAAGTCCTTAGCCTTGAGAACTGCAGCCTTTTCAGCGCAATCGCAATCGCAAGCCTCGAGAGCAGCAACGAGTTCCTTTGTAGCAACAGCGTTAGCCTTGCCATCGTTTGCTGTTGCAAAGTAAGCGTCGATCTTAGCCTTAACATCAGCGTTTTCTGTCTTTTCAGCCATAACCTTGAGCTGTGCCTGTGCTCTGCCTCTTAACGTATCCTGTGCAAGGAACATACCGAGACCGTATTCTGCGTTATCCTCGAAGAGGGAGTTACCCCAAGCAGGACCCTTGCCTTCCTTGTTAACTGTGTAAGGAGTTGAAGGAGCAGAACCACCCCAGATTGAAGAACAACCTGTAGCGTTAGCGATGTACATTCTGTCACCGAAGAGCTGTGTGATGAGCTTAGCGTAAGGTGTTTCACCACAGCCTGCGCAAGCGCCGGAGAACTCGAGGAGGGGCTGCTTGAACTGTGAGCCCTTAACTGTTGTTTCCTTGAACTTTTCGTTTACTTCAGGCTTTTCGGAAACTGTCATAGCGTAGTCGAACATAGCCTGTTCAGCCATCTGAGAATCAAGAGACTTCATTTCGAGAGCCTTTGTCTTGGAAGGACAAACCTGTGCACATACGCCGCAACCTGTACAGTCAAGTACAGATGTAACCATAGCAAACTTCATGCCGGGCAGACCCATAGCATCCTTCATCTTTGCACCTGCAGGAGCCTTAGCAGCTTCTTCTTCGGAAAGGATGATAGGACGGATTACTGCGTGAGGACATACGAAGGAGCACTGGTTACACTGGATGCAGTTTTCAGGAATCCACTCGGGAACGTCCACTGCGATACCACGCTTTTCGTAAGCTGCAGAACCCTGAGGGAATGTACCGTCAGCCATATCTACGAATGTAGAAACGGGGAGGCTGTCACCTCTCTGAGCATTTACGGGGATAAGGATGTTGTTAACGAAGTCAACGAGATCCTTTCTGTCGCCTGTTGCTACTGCTACGGGGAGTGTACCCTCTGCATCAGCCCAGGAAGCAGGAACTTCAACCTTGATTACTTCGCCTGCGCCTCTTTCGATAGCAGCGTAGTTCATGTTAACAATTTCTTCGCCCTTCTTAGCAAATGACTTGTATGCAGCCTTCTTCATGTAATCGATAGCTTCATCAGCGGGGATGATGTTAGCGATAGAGAAGAATGCAGACTGTAATACAGTATTTGTCTTGTTGCCAAGACCGATTTCCTTAGCAACCTTGATAGCGTTGATGATGTAGAAGTTGATATTGTTCTTAGCGATGTAAGCCTTAACGGGAGCAGGGAGCTTTTCGTCGAGCTCTTCTACTGTCCACTGGCAGTTAAGTAAGAATGAACCGCCGGGGATAACGTCCTGAACCATATCGTACTTATCAATGTATGAGGGGTTGTGGCAAGCTACAAAGTTAGCCTTGTTTACGAAATAAGTAGACTTGATGGGTGACTTACCGAAACGAAGGTGAGAAATTGTAACACCACCGGACTTCTTTGAGTCGTATGCGAAGTAAGCCTGAGCATACATGTCTGTGTGGTCACCGATGATCTTGATGGAGTTCTTGTTAGCACCAACAGTACCATCAGAGCCGAGTCCCCAGAACTTGCAGCAGGTTGTACCTTCGGGAGTTGTGTTGGGGTTTTCACCGATTGCAAGTGAAAGACCTGTAACGTCGTCCTCGATACCGATTGTGAACTTTGCCTTTGTTGTGTTGTTGTATACAGCGATGATCTGTGCAGGGTTGCAGTCCTTTGAACCAAGACCGTAACGACCTGTGAATACGGGAACGTTCTGGAACTTGTCAGCCTGCTTTAATGCTGCTACTACATCGAGGTATAAAGGTTCGCCGAGTGCGCCGGGTTCCTTTGTTCTGTCAAGAACTGTAATCTGCTTAACTGTAGAAGGAATAGCGTCAACGAATGCATTTACAGAGAAAGGTCTGTAAAGTCTTACCTTAACGAGACCAACCTTCTTGCCCTGTGCGAGCATGTAGTCGATTGTTTCTTCGATTGTATCACAAGCTGAACCCATAGCTACGATTACGTGTTCTGCATCAGCAGCACCGTAGTAGTTGAAGAGCTTGTAGTCTGTACCGATTTCAGCATTTACCTTGTCCATGTACTTCTGTACGATTTCGGGGCAAGCGTCATAGTACTTGTTGCTTGCTTCCTTAGCCTGGAAGAAGATGTCAGGGTTCTGAGCTGTACCGTGAAGAACGGGGTGCTCAGGGTTTAATGCTCTGTTACGGAATGCGTCGATAGCATCGTGGTTAACCATCTTATCGAGTGTTTCGTTATCCCAAACTTCGATCTTCTGGATTTCGTGAGATGTTCTGAAACCGTCGAAGAAGTGTAAGAAAGGAACTCTGCCCTTTAATGTAGAAAGGTGTGCAACAGCACCGAGGTCCATAACTTCCTGGGGGTTTGTGGAACAGAGCATTGCATAACCTGTCTGACGGCAAGCGTATACGTCGCTGTGATCACCGAAGATAGAGAGAGCGTGAGAAGCGAGAGCACGTGCAGAAACGTGAATAACGCTGGGGAGAAGCTCACCTGCGATCTTGTACATATTAGGGATCATTAAAAGAAGACCCTGAGAAGCTGTGTAAGTAGTTGTTAAAGCACCTGCAGCGAGAGAGCCGTGAACTGCACCAGCAGCACCACCTTCAGACTGCATTTCTACAACCTTTACTTCCTGACCGAAAATATTCTTGCGGCCCTGAGTTGCCCATGTATCTGTTACTTCAGCCATAACAGAAGAGGGAGTGATGGGGTAAATAGCTGCTACTTCAGTAAACGCATAAGAAACGTGACCGGCAGAGTTGTTACCATCCATCGTAAGTTTTTGTCTTGCAATTGGAAACATCATCCTTTTGATTTGCACAGACGCTTATGCATCAGGGCATAACTAGTCCA
>JAFTVY010000058.1 GCA_017465545.1 Ruminiclostridium sp. | reverse complement strand
TACGATGGTACGGTAGGCGTCAGGTGACGAAGTAAGCAAAAATGCTTTAGGGAAGCCGTTTTCGGCTTCCCTAAACTTTTGTATCAACGTTTTTATATGCTCGCAAGATAAGTACAAAATTTCACGCATTTTTGCGGTGCGTGAGTTTGTCTTCAGTCTGAAGAGGAAAAGCTTTACTTTTCCGCTTGTTTTCCTTAATGCTCGCCGCAGTTATGACTGCCGCAATCATGTCCTTCTCCGTGTCCCTCACCGTGATGACTGCACTTTACGTCGGGATTGAATAATAACGTACCGTTAAGATAATCCTGTACCGCAAGGTCGCAAAGTCCCGTAACGCCTCCGTAGACTTCTATACCTGCGCCTTTGAGTGCCGTCTGGGCGCCACCGCCGATGCCACCACAGATAAGCACCTTTACGCCAAGGACCGATAAAAAGCCTGCCAATGCTCCGTGACCGCTTCCGTTTGTGTCTGCTACTTCAGAAGAGATTATTTTGCCGTTCTCCGTTTCGTAGATTTTAAACTGTTCGGTATGACCGAAGTGCTGGAATACCATTCCGTTATCATAGGTTACTGCAATTTTCATAATAAAAGCTCCTTTATAAATTTACTGTCTGTCCTGCTGAAAGGTAGGACAGCTTTTTCATATACTTTTTCATAAACTGATACTGCTCTTCGCCTGTACAATGGCAGGTGAAAAACTCTGTACCAAGACTGTCAAGAAATATGGCATAGCCTTTAAGCGTATCGTCAAGAGGTAATTTTGAAAAATGAAAGCCACCGATAAGAAAATCGGGCTTAAACCACTGGGCTATATTAAGTACGCCCTTATGGGAGCATCCGCTGATTAAGATACGTTTTCCCTCTTCCTCTATAAGCAGATAATGCTCGTGCAGAAAATCATCGGGAATAAATTCTCCGTCGACGTTTTTATTAAGTCCGAAGGAGCCTGAATCAAAGCTCTTTTCCCTATCGTTGCAGGTAAAGAGAGTAAGTCCATCGGCTATTTTATATTCATTATCCGTCAGAATTATTCTGTCACTTTCTTTAAGCCTTTTATCAAGACCGATATATTTTTCCGTGCCGTTATAATAGTCGCCAAAGGCGTTTTTATTAATATATACGGGCGCTGTTTCATTAAGCTGCAAAAATCTTGCAAGTCCGCCGCCGTGATCGTAATGTCCGTGAGACAGCACCGCAATATCCACGGTGTCAAGAGCTACGCCGAGTTTATCGGCATTCTCGGAAAAAAGCTCCGTCTGTCCCGTATCGAACAGTATTTTATGCTCCTTCGTTTCGATATAAAGAGATAGTCCGTGTTCGGCTTTTATATCATCATTTACAGAGGTGTTCTCTGTAAGGCAGGTTATTTTCATATAATCATCCTTCTTGTTTTATAACTTTAGTATAGCACTATAAGGATTTTTTGTCAATGAACCGAAATTCATAAAATCTTAATAATTCCTTAATTGAACTGCAATTTTTACTGTGCTACAATTTTTATAACAAATAAAAAAGGGGTGCGCTATATGAAAATAACCACAGAAAATCTGACAAAAACCTACAAGACGGGTGAAGATACAATCTACGCCCTGAAAAACTGCAACATCACCATAGAAGAAGGCGAACAGCTTGCAATAATGGGCCCGTCAGGTTCAGGCAAGACTACGTTATTATCCCTTATCGGCGGAATTATAAAGCATAGCGAGGGTAAAGTAATATTCAGCGACGGTGACAGAGCTACAGATATTACTACCCTTTCGGAAAGCGCTCTTGCTAAATTCAGAAGAAGAAATATCGGCTTTGTATTTCAGGATTATTCTCTGATACCTGAGATGACGGCAAGGCAGAATATTACGCTTCCGCTTTTACTGGATAATAAAAAGGTGGATAAAAAGCGTTTTGACGAGCTTTGCGAAAGACTTATGATAAAGGACAGATTAAGCCATCTGCCGGAAGAACTGTCAGGCGGTCAGAAGCAAAGGGTTGCTATAGCAAGAGCGCTTATCACAAATCCTTCTGTAATACTCTGCGATGAGCCGACGGGAAATCTTGATTCGAAATCGGGCGAAGAGGTAATCACGCTTTTAAAGGAGCTTTGCGAAGCAGAGAACAAGACTCTGATAATCGTAACTCACGACAAAGGCATTTCGGAAAAGCTTTTCAGAACGATAGAAATATATGACGGAGAGGTAACAAAATGAAAATTCTGCTCATCGCATTAAACTACGTGCGCCGTCACTTTATAAAATTTCTGCTTATCATAATTGCTCTGGCGCTGATGATTTCATCGGTACTTTTTACCCAGATATTCGTTGACGCAAATCACTACAGCAGATTTTTCACCGCAAGGCAGGGGATAATGCCCTTTTTAACTATAGATTGCGACGTAAACGATGCTCTTGTGACTGACGAAATGCTTGAAAAGTATTATGCAGGCAGACAGTATATCGTCGGCTCGGACAAATACGGAAACCATATCGGATATATGGATGATAAGGCTCTCTCGTCAATGGGTATAATGATCCTCCGTGGTAGAATGCCCGAAAAGGAAAATGAGATAGCTATGAGTGATAGCCTTCTGCTGACCTATAAAACCGAGGTGGGAGAAAAGGTTACGCTTACCGTTATAGAAAACGGCAAGGAAGCCGAAAAGGAGTATCTTGTCACGGGACTTACCTCCGATTTCTTAAAACGATACAACGAAACGGACAAGCAGGTAGTAATAAAGGAAGGCAACGCTGAAGACTACTGTGTAAAGATACCCTCGATAATATGCGGCAGAACTGAAAATTATATTGCCGTAAACGTGATCACAGGCGTTATGTACAGTTACGAAAACGACGATAGGCCGGTGCTTTACTTAGATGAAAAGTCATTTGTAATAAACAACGAACAGTTTATGCCGAACAGTGCACAATATATAAGCACCAACGAATTTATACTTGTGGATATAACGGTAAAATACATAGTGCCGGCATTTATAATACTGATGGCGATAGCGGGAGTATATACAGCGGTCAGAATTCTGTCATCGGGACAGAAGAGCAATCTACGTCTTATAAGTACAATCGGCGGTACAAGGGCGCAGGTATTTCTGATTTTCTTCTACGAGGCTCTTTTCATATCCCTTTTCTCGTCGCTTTTAAGTATCTTATCAGGATGTATAATAGTCAGCGGCTTTGCAGGAAGTCTTGAAACGCTGGGGGCTGTATACAGGATACCGACGGGACTTATTTTCGGAATATCCGCACTCGGCTTTATTATACTTCTTATCTTCTATATGATTTATTTTCTTATAGTGTCAAGAAAAAGACGAATAAGAAAGAAGAAAAAGGAATACAGCTCTGTAAACAGATTATGGATAAAGACGGTTGACAGAAATTCGGGTACTTCCAAAATTGCCTTTTCGGTAGTTACTGCGGTGCTGGTGGTAATCTTTTCAGGCGGATGTCTGTGGGGAGATTTCATCTCTATGATACACGCAGATAACATAGAAAATGCAAAAAGATATTCCTATGATTATCTTGTAAGGGTGCCGGGCGGCACTATGGAAAATTCTATGATGAACTTTCATCTGCCGTTATGCGGACTGTCAGAAGCGGAGATTGACGGTATCGCAGAAAATTATCCCGTAACAGAAAAGCTACGGGCGATGACCTACAGTCTGCACCCTTATATCGACGCAAAGGGTACTATCCCCGAGTATAACAAGGGTAAACCCGCCCTTCTGATACCAAAGGAGCCTGAGGGACTGCGACAAGCCTTTTCGGATGCGGGACTCGGCGACAGTATATCTATGTATAAGCAGGGAGTAACGGCTATACCCTACGAGTATCTTGAAATGCTGATAGGCAAGGTCGACTTTACCAAGGAGGAATATGACAGCGGAAAGGCGGTCATATCCGTAAACGGTACGTATAAGGTAAAGGATAATATAAAGCTGTACTTTTTATTCTATCCTGCCGCTATAAACAAATCGGATGGGGAGATTTCAAAATATATACCCGAAATCGTTACTGCAGATATTACCGTTACCGATAGTGTAAGTATAAAAAATGACAGCGATAGCCTTGAAATAGCCGAGATTGTATCAACGAGAAGCAAAGGGATAATAGTATCGGACAAATATCTGCTGAGCGTCAGTGATAAGTTCAGATATGACTACGTGCTTTTTGACAACAGTCAGCTTATCAGCGAAAATGACGCTATACGGACTGACGAGTATATAGCAGGTCTTGCAAAAAGCGGAAAGCTCCATCTTTATAATCACGGCATAGAGCCTATGCTGTTAAAGAAGGAAGCAGAAAAGCAAAGAGCTCCCTACCTTGCTTTGAGCATAATTTATACTGTGGTGGTAGCGTTCTTTTCATACGTATGCATAAACTGTGAAGCAAGAGGAAAAATTCAGGACTATCTTATTCTGAAATTTATCGGTGCTGATAAAAAACAGCTCACCCGTCTTGTAATTCTGTCCTCCTTAAGAAAGGCTTTTGCAGGTATAATAAGCGGCGCAGTATTTTATTACGCAGTTCTTACCGTGCTTGCCTTTTTAGTAGAAAGCGAAGGATATATGAAGTATTTTCCTTTGACAAATGCAATCTGCTATCCGATTCTTATAATAGGCGTTATAATTGCTATCGTACTTGTGGCGTCTGTAATAGCGGCGTTATGGGTAAATAAGCAGGAAAAAGGGACTATATAAAATTTACCGCAGAGCATATCAAGGCTCTGCGGTTTTGCTGTATTGACTAATCTGTTTGTAGGTGATATAATAACTATAAATGGTAATTATATACCAAAATATTCCGAGGAGTGTTGTTATGGTGGAAAATTATATCGAGGATTTTTACACAGTTTCCTATAACGGGAAAAAAGCGTTTAAAAGCCTCGACGAATATCGCCGCTGGTACTTTGGTGCAGATGAATGTGAGATTAGAATATGTGTGCACAGAGCCTACAGAGATTTCTGCCGCCTATTGAGAGGTATTGCTCAAAATTCGGACAAACAGAAATGGCGTGAAGCTGTTGAAAAATATATTGATAAACGAATTAAAGAGCTCCTAAGTAAAACTGATACCGACAAGGATAATTTCGATATCTGGCACAAAGAAACTTGCGAGGGAATTTTAAAATTTTCAAACAACTCTGTTTTCAGGAATATACCTCTGGAAACGTATGGGCTGGCACAGAAATGGCTCAATATGACGCTTAAATATATGATTATTATGGGAAAATGGGAAAAGGATATGAAGGCAATCATCCCTTTTCTGCACGTGCCTGTTGATAGCTACATTATGGAAGCGGCGTCAACAGAGCTTGGGATAATGCTGTACACAAAAAACCACGAGCCTCAACCATATAATAAAAACCAATCGATGCTATGGAGCAAATGGAAGAAGTACGATGTTTATAACTACTTTCAGGAGCAAATCGCAATAAAACTGAGAGAAAAGAATATAACCCCTATCGACTGGGAAGGACCTGCATGGATTAAAATCGCAAAGAAAAGAAAAAAATAATTAAATGCACCATTTACGGTACATTGCTGATAGTATAATAAAAGCATAAACCAACGAAAGGATGAAAAACATGAAATCTTGTTACGTATTAATCACAGAAAACAACGTAAAGAATGCTACGGATCCCGATGAAGGCACACCCGAAAGAACCGCCAGAGTATTCGAGGATTTTGAAGCAGCAAAGAAAGCTATGCGCACCACACTGAAAGAGTTCTCATACACCGATAACGGACTGTTTGACGGCAACGGGAACGTGGTAGGGTTTGAAGAAGACTGGATGGAAGTTTTCGAAGAGTATGCTTACGATGAGGATAAAGAAAAGATCTTCAATGCAACGCCGGGTATGTTAAGAGCGTATTTTTCAGGTGAAGAGGTTACCTTTGACGAAACCTTCCTGAAGAAATTCAAGGACAAAGAATTCGATCTCAGCGAGGATTTCAACGGATGGTTAAGCTACGACAAAATTGACACTGACCGAGGTGTACTTCCTTTCGGATGGCCTGACGATTATCACTGGATGCTGATTCAGATCAACTCATTTTGTATGGACGATCCCGACAATGTGTACATCTGCAGAATCCGCAGTAGCTGTGACGAATGGGACCTGCCGAAATATCTCTACCTTGAACTCCGTAAGATAGAGATTGAATAAAAGTACTCTGAAAAAGTGCTATTCATTTCACCACGTCCGAAAATATATAAAAACCGCAGAGTAACAGACGTTATCCTGCGGTTTTGCTGTATTGACTAATCGGACGTAAGGTGGTAAAATGGTTATAAGAGGTGATTCTATGCTGGGAGCTATTTACGGAGATATTATAGGCTCATATTACGAGGTACATTGTACAAAGGACTATGATTTTCCGCTGAATAAAGAAAGTCACTTTACCGATGACAGCGTTCTGACAATTGCAGTATGCAAGGCTATTCTGAATTTTCCTGATGATATAAAAAAGCTTGGTTTAAGAAAAAGAGCAAAGGAATATGCCGCTATGTACAGGCACTATTATTCCTGCTTTCCCGGCGCAGGCTTCGGAAATATGTTTTCAAAATGGGCAAGGAATCACGATTTGGGAAATATTAAAAGCTACGGTAACGGCGGTGCAATGCGAGTTATCCCTATAGGCTATGCCTATAGCACAGAAGAGCAGGTGCTATTGCAGGTGAAGGCAAGCTGTATGCCCACTCATAAACACAAGGAAGCCATAAACGGCGCAGGTGCTGTAGCTATGGCGGTTTTTCTTGCAAGAAAAGGAAAAAGCAAAGAAGAAATAAAGGAGTACATTGAAAAGAATCACGGATATGATTTATCAATACCGCTTTCACAGATAAGAGAAAAGCATATATTTGACAGCCGCACATCCTATAGCGTGCCATCTGCAATAATTGCCTTTCTTGAATCTACTGATTATGAAAGCGCAGTAAGAAATGCCGTATCCCTCGGAGGCGACGCAGATACCGAGGCTTGTATTGCAGGAGGTATTGCGGAAGCTTTCTATAAGGAGATACCCGATCATATACGCCGCTTTTGTGAAAGCCGTCTGGACAGTTCCTTAAAAAAGACGGCAAGAGAATTCTGCGAAAAATACATAACTGATTAAAATAAATTTTATGGCAAGAGGTAAAACCCTGCTGATATGTTTCTGATAATACGGGAGGTGAAAATATGTCTGAGTTCAGCGAGCTTATCAAGAACTATGAAAAGGTGCGTAGCTATATGAGAGAATTCTATATCTACGGCTTTAAAAACAGAAGTGAATATAACAAAAAGAGCGCCCGTTCCTATGATGACGAAAGGCGCAGAATAGAAAGCTGGCTTCAGAGTCATATGCGCTTTGACCGTACAAGCGAGGGAAAAAACGTCTTTATCTCGATAGACAGTCGCAGGATAGAGCATAATCCCTTTTTCAGAACGCTTAAAGCAAAGAGCTTTACCGATAAGGATATTACTCTTCATTTCATACTTTTTGATATTCTTCATTCACCTGATATTCATCTTTCACTACCCGAAATTTTAGAGCAGATAGATATATACCTTTCCGGATTTTCACAGCATATGGTATTTGACGAATCCACAGTCAGAAAAAAACTGAAGGAGTACACGGAGCTTGGCATTATCACCGCCGAAAAGCAGGGCAAAAAAATGCTTTATAGCAGAGCTTATGACGAGGAGCTTTCTGATATTACGGATATTCTTAATTTCTTTTCCGAAACTGCGCCCTGCGGAGTTATCGGCTCCTTTCTCCTTGACAAGACGGAAAAAGAAAACGATATTTTCAGCTTCAAGCATCATTACATAACAAGCGCAATAGACAGCGACGTTTTAGCAAAGCTGTTTATGGCTATCAGGCAGAAATCGGTCATTACTATGACGAATTTAAGTCGTAGGAATGATACTCCGATAACTATAAGAGTAATCCCCTTAAAGATATTCATAAGCGCACAAAACGGCAGACAACATCTTTTATGCTACCATATGGAATGGAATTCTATAAGATCCTACCGCATAGACTATCTGTCGGATATAAGGATAGAAAATCCCACTCCCCGCTATGACGAATTAAGAAACGAGCTTAAGAGAATGCAGGAAAATATGTGGGGTGTAAATGCAGGTAAAACTACTCTGAGCAACGAAGAAACCCATCATATTGAATTTACCGTTCACGTAGGAGAGGACGAAAAGCATATAATACGAAGGCTCGAAAGAGAAAAGAGAACGGGCAAGGTCGAAAAAATAGATGAAAACACCTACCGCTTTTCTGCTGAAGTTTATGATGAAAACGAGCTTATCCCCTGGATAAGAACCTTTATCTGCAGGATAAAGGATATACATTTTGAATCTCAGGAGACACAGCAGCGTTTTAAGGACGATATAAAGAGAATGTGCGGACTTTACGGCATAGAGGAGGCAGAGTGATGATATTCAGTGAATTATATTCCGCCTATTATAACGCCGTTGCAAAGATAATAAGAGAGCTTATAAATGGTGAAAAAAATGAAAATAGATTATCCGAGATAGTCAGCGAAAAAGCCTTTGGCGAAAGTATGCTGACAGTTCTGCCCTCCTTAAAAAGCGAGAAATGGCAGCTTATGAAAAGCAATATGACTACCCCTATAAAGCACAGTCCCACAATGCCGCTTACAAATATAGAAAAAAGCTGGCTGAAGGCGGTTTTTATGGATCCGAGGATAAGGCTTTTCGGAGATTATGATAATCTTTTTCCTGATACGGAGCCTTTATTCACACCGGATGATTACGTTATATACGACAGATATTCAGACGGGGATGATTTTACCGATGAAGGCTATATAGAGCGCTTCAGGACTATTCTTTCCGCCGTGAAAAGCAAAACTCCCCTTGATATAAGAATGCTTAACAGAAAGGGTGACGAAATATCCGTCACTATACTACCTGAAAGGCTGGAATATTCCGAAAAGGATGATAAAATGCGACTTATAGGTATCGGCAAGGGCAATTACGATACTATAAATCTTGCAAGAATAATCAGCTGTAAGGAAAGTAAGGAGAAGGATTTTTCATTTTCCAAAAAAGAAGAGAGCAAAAGCAGGATGGTCACTCTGCGAATCACCGATAGGAGAAACGCTCTTGAAAGATGTCTTCTGCATTTTGCACACTTTGAAAAGCGGGCAGAAAAAATCGACGATATGAACTATATGGTACATATCGTCTATGACAAAGATGATGAAACGGAGCTTGTTATAAGAATACTGAGCTTCGGACCTCTTGTAGAGGTAACAGAGCCACAGCACTTCAGGGAGCTTATTATAGAAAGGCTGAAAAGGCAGGCAGAATTCAACCTATAGCATAAAAGGGAATGTAAAAACGAGGTTTTTACATTCCCTTAATTTTATGCGACAACGGCATCATAACGCTCGCTGCCGAGAATCTCCAGCATCACCTTGTAGGGAGTAAGCTCGGAGAGCTTATTATCGACTACCGCCGAAAATAATCTCGGAGTACAGCCTGAAACAAGGCACACGCCCAGTTCGTTTTTTGTAACGGGCTGGTGGAGATTTCTGCAGGCTACGTTCCAGAATATAACTTCGGGAAGTATGTAGCCCTTTTCTGCAAAGCGTCTTTTCGCATTCTCGAAAACGCTCTCATCCGCACCACTTACGCAGGAATTGAATTCCATATCGGAAACGATGAGAAGTTTTTTTGGCAGACTATCCTGCTTCAGTCCGTTCTTGACAGCTGTATCAAGGATGAGCGAGAACACCGCTTCGAGATTGGTGTCGGCAATCTCGTTGAAGGTCGCCACGTATCTGAGTCTGTCGGCAAAGGTGTCGCCCTTTATTTCAATGAGCTGAGGCTCACCTGAAAACTCTATGAAGTGATTTCTGAAAGCACCCTTGTTGTGCTCCGCAAAGTACAGTCCAAGGGACAGCGCTACGGAAGCGGGAGAGGGACACACCGCCCAGTACATTGAGCCGGAGGTATCTATTACGGGAAGCACGTCCTCATCCGTATCGTATACGGGAAGAGAACCCCAGGTGGCATTAAGCACACGCTTTTCCTCTTCGGAAATGCTTCTCATAAAGCAGTCGCCCGACCAGTAACCATTTATGTAGGGATGTACAAGCTCGTAGGGCATAAGGGTATCGGCATTGAGCTTTGCTTCACCATTTTCCACTCTCGAAAGGAACTGGGTATAGCGTTCCCTGTCATTGCGGACAAACGCCTTATGGTATTTCAGCATAGCCTTTGAGGGCTGAGCGGAATAGTCAAAGGTGTAGTCCCTTTCACGAAGGTTATTTTCAATTATTCTTATTCTGCGACGAAGCTCGGACAACAGACGTCTGTACTGCTCATCCTTCATACCGAGTTTTTTTGCAATAATCTTCGCTTTTCTTCTCGTATCAGAGGAGGAAGCATTTACAGAAGGAAGCCACTTGCCGAGAAGAGACACCTCTGTGCCTCTCTTCATAGCCTCAATATCCCTGTTGAGCGCTACTCTTATGTATCCCAGCATCACCTTTTCGGCACGGGTGCCGAAAAGAGACAGTACGTCGTCAAATCTGCCGTACTCGGCGATATTTTCGATATTTCTTACAATAGCAAGCTCATCGTTATCCGCAAGCCATCTGAGGATAGTACGGAAGACTCTGCGCTCACCGAGACCACCACGGACGTCTCTTGCATAGAAGAGAGTCTTAAGGGCAAGCCTTCTGTTTTCGGTATAAGCCTTTACAAAGGCAGATATAATATCCTTGTCGCTTGCATTACGCATAGCGCCTATAGACGCAAACAGATCAAGACAGTTGGACTGTGTTGAGCTGTAGGCTACCGCACCGTTTTCGGTATAGGTTTTATTCGCTTCGTTTTTTAAGTAGTTTAACATACTTTTTCTCCTTTCGTATTCACAAGGCACTTTAATAGGTGAGATTCGAACTCACGAGGAAGGGACTTTGTCCCTTCTCTTTAACCACAAAGCTATAATAATTGCTGTAAGTGCCTTTTGCCTGTGTCGGGTGAGAGTCGAACTCACCTCACGGGGATTTCGTCCCCACTCTGCCGCTGAGCTACCGACACACAAGATGCCATTGTCTTTCATTTCGGGGTATGAGCCCGCCGATATGTTAATCCAGTGACTTTTTTGCTGCTTGCATCTTTGGCTGAAAAAAATACAAGATGCCGTTTCATGATACGGGATTTTCACCCGTTATAGCTTACGTCAGGGTAAGTGCTTTTTTCAAGCGAATCATGTACTTCTATGACTGCTGGCGGCATCTTTGCAATAATAACAGGGTGCTGATCATAACATATAGATTTTGCTGTATGCACCCTTACAAGACACGTTTAAATATCGCTCAGAGATTTTCAGTCTCATGCGTTGTTGGTAGGAAAGTTTGCTGTACGTGTCTTTCGATGTTCTTATTTTACATCACAGGAAATATTTTTTCACGGAAAAAAAGCTGCGAAAATAAAAAAAGCGGGAGAGCCGCAAGGCTCTCCCTTATATCAGTTTACTGTCCGGTTCTTGCTTAATCCTCGGGAACAATGATCTTATGCATAAAGGTGCTTGAGTACATATCCGTAACGTCTGCACCACCACAGACAAAACCTATGACCTCTATTGTGTCATATGGCTGTACGCCATTAATAGTAACTGCATCAAAACTATACTGTATGAGGGGCTCTACGTCTATTTCTAAATAATCTCTGCCATCGGAAAGAGTTACAGGAGCGCCGTTGACAAGGTAAACCATACGATATTTGTCGCCGATATATTCTCCTGCACTGAATACGGTCTTTACGCTTACAGAATTACCGATGCACTTTATTTTGTCCTGTCCACCCTTGGCATCATAGAGCTCAAGGCCTGGATTTATTTCAGAAGCTTCGATAACAGTCTTTTCGTAATTTACAGCTTCAAGCTTAGTGTCATCCGCAAAGTTTTCTATTGCGACGTCATTTGTACGTAAGTTCCATAACTCCACAGCGTGATTGACGTGATTCAGACCGCAGGACGCGAAGTAGGGAGAAACTCTGTAATCAGGACTTTTTATCGAAACAAGGCAGAGATTAAACTCCTTCATATCCTTATCTGACTGTGCAATGGTGGGAGTAAAGCTTATGCTGAAATTACCCTTTGCATTGTCGCTTTCGATTTCTTCCTTGTTGTTACGGTGAATATAGGTTGTGCCTATGCTTTCGTCACCGACGTAAAGCTCCTGCACTACGCCGTTAATGGTTACGTAGTAGCCTACCGACGCCTTGTCGGGAGTAATCTCGCCGAAAGATGCAAAAATATCTGCGTCTATCGTTATCTTACCACCCTTGTACTCAACGTACTTATATGATGAATCACCAGGATCTACCTCTCCTGCTATACTATAAGTTCCTTTATAGTGTACATTACCTGAAGCTGTTGTTTCGTTGGTAGCCTTTTCCCAGAGAAGCCCTTCATCTGTCTTTTCTTCCATGCTTGATAAAATATCCTCAACGCCTGTACCGTCGGAGCTTTCATCCGTGCTTATCTGGATGCCTTCGCTGGTTTCTGTGTCCGTGCCACCGGAGGCAAGAGGTGAAGAAGAAATATGTCCGCCTGATAAAACGCCGACAAGAGCAACACCGACAACGGCAAAGGAGAATACTGCGGCAACGGGAAGCCATTTTGCAAGCTTGCTCTTACTCTGCTTTCCGCCTTTGATAATGGTCATTTCATTTGCGTTAACTGCTTTTTTGTTTTTCATATCCGAGTCCTTTCCTGAGATGTATTCTGCCGCATCCAGCAGATACTCTTCATTTATGTTATCAACTGCGGTCTTGATTTTTTCAATATTCATAAATTTCATCCTTTCTGAATATTAAAGCCTTTTCTTATGAGGATTTTCTTCAGCTCCTCCCTCATTCTGAAAAGCTTGGTTTTCACGGTGGCATTCTTCTGTCCGGTCGCTTTCGCTATTTCGTCTATAGAAAGATTATAGTAATACCTCAGTATGAAAACTCTGCGGTTCAAATCCTTCTGACCTGCAAGAAAGCCATTCAGCGTATCTGTAAATACCGCACCATCAAGCTGATCGTCAACGCCGTTATCATCGGGCAGAAGCTCGGATAACTCAGTAAGATACGTTTGTGTCAGAGAGTTTTTCTTCCGCATGGAAAAAGCAACGCTACGGACGATCTTACACAGATATGCCTTCAGCGACTGAGGGCGTGCCGGCGGTACAGACTGCCACAGCTTATAGAATGAGGTATTCACACATTCTGACGAATAGTAGTAATCACCGATTATGCCGTAGGCAAGCTTTCTGCAAAGAGCTCCGTATTTTTCCTCTATGCAGGAAAGCGCCTGCTCATCCCGTGAAAAAAGCATATCAATTATTTCGTTATCTTCTTTTTTCAGCTTTATCACCACCTTGTTACGTTGAAAGAAAATTTTCTTTTCGTAATATAAGACCTCTGAAAGGTCGGAAAGGTTCCCGAAAATATAATATTACAGGAATTTTTTTGTTATAAGAATAAATCGTTTGCTTTTTCTTTTAATATATAGTATAATAGAAGCATTAATAAAAAGGCATACAAGCCACAGGAGGAATCATGAAAAAGGTTTTAGCTCTCTACACAAAATCCCCCCTCATCCTGCGAATTGCCATCGGTCTTGTAATAGGCATCTGTCTCGGTCTATGGGTACCGGGCGCATCCTTTATTACTATACTTGGCGATATATTCGTAGGTCTGCTTAAAGCGATAGCACCCGTACTTGTACTGGTGCTGGTAATTGCATCCCTTGCCAGCGCAGGAAAAGGCATCGGAAGTCGTTTCAGAATGATTATATTCTTCTATCTGCTCAGTACCTTCTTAGCGGCTGTAGCGGCAGTAATCTTCAGCTACGCCTTTAAGGTTACGATACCCTTAGGCGAGGCGGCGTCAGGCTCTGCGCCTACAGATCTTGGCGAAGTATTCAAGGGACTCTTATCAAATATGGTGATGAATCCCGTAACCGCAATTATGCAGGGTAACTACGTCGGCATTCTCACCTGGTCCGTTATCATCGGTCTTGCCCTCAGAATGGTGGCAGGCGAAAGAACAAAGGAAATGTTGAATGACTTTTCAAACGCAGTTTCAAAGGCGGTAGCCTGGATAATCCAGCTTGCTCCCTTCGGCATTATGGGACTTGTTTACGGCTCTGTAAAGGAATACGGTCTCAATATCTTTACCGATTACGGCAAGCTCTTACTGGTGCTTGTAGGCTGTATGCTGACGGTAGCACTCGTAATCGATCCCCTTATCGTTGCTATTGCCCTTAAGAAAAACCCCTATCCCCTTGTATTCCAGTGCTTTAAGGAATCAGGACTTACAGCCTTCTTTACAAGAAGCTCTGCGGCTAACATCCCCGTAAATATGAAGCTTTGCGAAAAGCTCGGACTTGACAAGGAATACTATTCCGTAGCAATTCCTTTAGGCGCTACCATCAATATGGATGGTGCGGCTATCACGATTACGGTTATGTCGCTTTCTGCCGCCTTCTCCCAGGGAATTGAGGTCAATATCATTATTGCAATACTGCTCAGCTTCCTTGCAACATTAGGAGCTTGCGGTGCTTCGGGCGTTGCCGGTGGTTCGCTCCTTCTTATCCCTATGGCATGCTCACTTCTCGGCGTTGGCGGAGACGTGGCTATGCAGGTTGTCGGCGTAGGCTTTATCATTGCGGTAGTTCAGGACTCTCTTGAAACTGCAATAAATTCTTCGGGCGACGTTATCTTCTGTGCAACGGCAGAATTTGCCCAGCGTGCAAAGGCTGAAAAGAAAGCTAAAAAATAAGCTCAGGCAAAGTAAATATATGAGTATATAAACAAGCCTCGCTGTGATTCATTTCACAGTGAGGCTTGATTTGTTATCGTAAAACAGTAGCAGGCTTGTTCTTTTTATCCTCGTACAGACGGGCGTCCGCCTTATTCATACATTCGGTGAGGTTTGTGGTTTCGTCGCATCTGAATTCGTAAACACCGATACTTGCGGTTACAAGGAAGGGCTTGTTGCTGTTTACGTTGAATTCAGTCTGTATCTCCTTCATTCTTGCGCGAAGGATAGATTCGAAATTCTCGCCTCTTACAAAGCCGAAGGCGGCGAATTCGTCACCACCGAAGCGGGCTACTATATCACTTGATCTGAAGCAGCTTTGCAGCATTGTGGCGATTCCTTTTATCGCAAAGTCGCCCTCATCGTGTCCGAAGCGGTCGTTTACCACCTTAAGATAATTCATATCCGCAAATACGACTACGGCACGCTTGCCGAGGTTTTCCGGAGACGTCAGCTGTTCTGTCACCATCTCGATAAAGCCACGGCGGTTATATATACCTGTAAGCTCATCCTTTATGCTCTTCTCTTTAAGCATAATATTGTAGGACTCGATAAGCTCCATATTCTTCGAAAGCTGTGCCTGTACCGACGTCTGCTGTTCCATAAGGCGTTTCATCTTGAGGGCATAGCATATCTGCTTGAATACCATCCATTCAAAATAAGCGTTATCCATATCGTCCTTTTCCACAAGAAGCACGCCGTAATGCTCTTCGTTGTAAAAAAGAGGATTGACCACGAAAACGTGAGGTCTGCCTGTAATCTTTTCGCATCTGAACATTGAAGAAGAATCGCATTCCTGATACTCATAGGGAACAACCTCTTCCACCTCGCCATCGTGATAGCAGGCAAGTCTTTCCTTGTGGGGACGCTTCCAGTCCTCCCTGCTGTAGCTGACTGTGGGTATATCGTGAATAAAGAGGTATCCGCTGTCTGTCTTGTGGCGGCGTACGTTGGAAATGATAAAATGGTAGCTTGTAGCCTCGTTATTTATATTTGCAAGAACGTCATATATGATTGAACTGGT
Source organism: Ruminiclostridium sp. (assembly GCA_017465545.1). Classification (GTDB taxonomy): domain Bacteria; phylum Bacillota; class Clostridia; order Oscillospirales; family Ruminococcaceae; genus Ruminiclostridium_E. The sequence goes on along the minus strand of JAFTVY010000058.1, from coordinate 26,412 downwards.
TATCTGTGAAGTATCACGGTAATCCATGCGAAGGGAATATACGCTGTTTACTTCACGTTCTGCGATATTGTCAAGCAGATCAAAGAAGAAATCAACTGCGGCAAATTTGTCGTAGGCTTCAAGAATGCCCTTCTTTCTTACAAGGCTTAGCACAAAGGAAATCTCGCCGTAGGATATAACCTCATAATCAAGTCTTGATATAATACCGCCTATCTCTCTTGTATGCATATTTGCATCAAAATAAGGGTGGGATATATCGTTTAGTAAATCGTATATCGAATCTACTATTTCATTAACGATAAATTTATATTCATCGCTGAGACTTAATGAATCGAAGAGGAAGGAACGTATCTCGCTGCAAAGATTTTCTACCGAGATTTTTTCCATAGAGCCTGCTTCCGTTATTCTGTTGTTGATAATAGTTGTTCTTGAGGGGCAACCGCAGGAGCTTCTGATAATGGTGGAGGTATCAACAAATACATCTCTTCCCTCTTCCCCGTCAATCATTGACAGGCATTGCTTCAGTGCATATTTACCGAGTCTTGGTATATTGGAATGGACTGTAGTAAGAGGTGGATTCATTGCGCAGGCGGAGGGAGCATTGTCAAAGCCTGTCACCATTATGTCCCTGCCGGGTACGAGCCCCAGCTTTTCCATTGCCCAATAGCCGCCTATTACCATCCGGTCATTGGCAAAGCATAAGGCGTCTATATTACCCTTGTTCTGCTCCAGAACTCTTAAAACCTCTTCCTCGCAGAACTCGGAGAAATTTCCGTAGCCACAGAGATTTTCGTCAAAGGGTATACCGTTATCCGAAAGAGTCTGCTTATAAAGCTGAAAGCGTTCTATCGCCTCGCCGTTATTCTTCGGACCGCCTATAAAGCCTATCCTTCTGCATCCGTGATGCTCGATAAGATGCTCTATCTCGTCTCTGAGACCGTTACAGTTGAAGCGGATATTGGGGTAGCCCTCTATCTTGCGGGCGATACTGACAACAGGCACACCAAAGGAATCGAACATCTGCTTTACAGCTTCGTCCGACATACCGTTACATATGACGCCCGTCTCCATTATAACGCCGTCAAAGTTCCCCTTATCCACGTATGAGAACATTGTGTTATACTGATAGGTGAATAAATTGAGCTCCTCTTCGGAATAGTTGTTTATTACAAGTCTTGCAGGTATCAGAAACAGATTGACATCAAGCTCTCTTGCGGCAATTTTTGCGCCGTCCATAATGTCCATAGAAAACTCGTTATCAAGAAATCCGACAAACATTGCTATGTTTTTCATAAGAAGCCCCCTTTTTTATGCCAAATGTAATATATATGCTAATTGTAGCATATTTTTAAAAACTTTTCAAGAGGTTAAGCAATTTTTGGTGTTTTTTTAGCAAAAAAACGCCGTAGCTTTCGCTACGGCGTTTTATGTAGTTCAAATCCGGATTAGCAAATCTTGTTGATTGCGCTCTGCATAACTGCGGGAACACCAAGTGAAATAACAAGATAAAGAACGATAGCGAGAACAGTAACGTCGTTACCGGGAACGCCTCTCTGGTTGGACATTGCTTCGATCTTCTTGCAAGTTACGTAGATCCAGTAGAGGTAGTAGAAGGGTACGAATAAGCATAAAAGAAGCTTATTTGTAGGATTACGGTATTCGCCGCCGTCCTGGTTTGTGAATTCTGTTACCTTGTAAATCCAGTAATACATATAGATACCACAAGTTACAACACATAAAATGAGGAGCTTGATAACATCTACATGGTAGCCGCCCTGTACGGGAGCTGAGTTGTTGGGCATATTCTGCATAATAGCAAACCTCCAAAAATATATTTCGTATTTATTTTACACCATTCGGTATATTTTGTCAAGAGTTTATTATAATTTTGTACATTTTTCCACAAAAAAAATATTCATACGTAGAATTCCTCCATGGTATCAAGACAAAGACAACCAAGTCTGCCATCAAATGCCGCACCGCAATCTATCATTATATTATTGCCGCATCTTATAATATCGTTCTTGCAGGTGTAAAAGTATACGGGGGTGTGTCCTGATACGATATATATGCTCTTATCGTCGTAATATTCCTGATTCGGATCGGTTCTGTACATAAGAAGCTGTTTTGCCGTGTACTGAGACAGCTTCTTATCCTTTCTGAAGTCTCCGAGCCCTGCGTGAGTCATTATATAGGTTTTGTCCTCCACGTCTATCGCTTCGTACAGGGAAAAATCCGAGATATAATCCAGAACGTCAGCCCGCTGTTCCTTCGTAAGAGAAACAAACTGCTTTAAGGTAGGCTCTCCTCCCATTGCCAGCCACTCTCTCATTTCTTCCGAAAAATCCTTACGGGAAAGGGTATCGTAATTTTCCTCGGTGATTTCGGCAGAAAGCACCTTCAGGATATCCAGCGCCATCAGATCGTGGTTTCCCATCAGATGGCAGACGTTAGGTCTTTCCATCATATCAAGCAGGATATCAACGGGGCGTTCTCCCCTGTCTGCCGTGTCACCGAGAACAAAAAGCTCGTCTTCGTCAGAAAACTCTATAAGCTCCAGCATTTTTACGTACTTTTCGTATTCTCCGTGAAGATCGCTCATTACGTATATCATATTTATTCCTCCTTTTTTACGGATGTAATATGATATACTTAAAATTCCACGGTAAGTCCTTTTTATTCTATAGTTTTCATTTCCTCGGCAACGGATACCCTGTCGAATATTTTAAGAGAAACAAGGATAGTCACCGCTGAAATTACAAAGCCGCCAAGAGCTGACAGTAGGGGTGGCACTACGGCGTAGCTGTAAAAGTACAAGGAATCAAAATTCATTCTGATTGCATAGGAATTCATAAAGAAGGTTGCCGCAACAGCTATCCCAAGCGCAATAATCCCTGCCGTTACGGTATATCCCACAGACTCGGTAAGAAGCATTCTGAAAAGCTGCCATCTGGTCATACCTATAGAGGTCAGAGAGGCGATTTCCTTTCTTCTGTTCATTATTCCTGTGGAAATTATATTGATAAAATTAACAAATGCAATGACGGTTATTATTGCAATCACAACTCCGATAAGCGTCAGAACGGGTTCAAACTGTTGCTCTGTCTTTATTATCTGTTCGGTGTCACCATCCTGAAGCTGCGGTATCTCAAACTGTGGATAATCCTTCAGATAGTCTCTAAAGGCCTTGTCCACTCGCCAGAGGCTAACGCTATTATCTCTCGGCAGACCTATCATGAATTCCGTAACTCCATCACTGTCTGCAATAACGCCGCCGTTAAGATTTTTCAGACAGTCCTCTGCACCAATAAGCGATATTGATTTTGAAAGAGTGGTGAATTTTCCGACACCTCTTATAGAGGCAAGCAGATTTACTTCAGTGTTCGTGGAAACTATTTTCCCGCTAATATCATACAGATTAAGTGAAAGGCTATCCCCACCCGTCACCAACGGACTTCCTTCAAACTTCACCTTTTCGTCGTTTGCATACGTTTCTAAGACATCTTCGGTCCCACATACAACAAACCCGTTTTTTTCTACAAGCTCGTCATAGCTTATTCCTGACCTTTCGGCGAAAATATCATCATAAAACTGCCTGTTCAGAAAATAAAACCTCATGGTAGTGCCCCAGCCCACTTTCTCATTGAACTCAAGATACTCCTTACTAAACGGCAGTGTTTCCCGAAGTGTGTACGAATCTTTTGTAACTATCACGTTACAACGCTGAACGCTACTGACATAGAGGTGTGCAGGACAGTTTTCAAGAATACGGTATGCCTCTTCCATTTCCTCGACATCGTTGTCGGGATTGTCATCAGAATAATGATAAATGCGGTAATCATCCGCTATATTCTCCGACAGCATATTATGACTCATCGACAATCTGTGTTCTTCAATCCAGATGCCGAAAAACACCGAAAACAACGAAATCAGAGTATAGGAAATTATCAGAGCGAGAGAGGTCACAAAAAAGCTCTTTTTATCTCTGCGGATATTTTTGAGCGCAAGTCCGCTTACCTTTCCCGAAGCCTTTTTTGACGGACGGGATTTTTTCGGCTTTATAATCTTTTTATTGTTCTGCATTATAGATTCTATGGGAGATTTTGCCGAATATCTTCTGCCTGTGCCGTAGGCGGAAAGTATTACCCATAAAAAGCCGATAATGGCGGCGACAATAAGATACGGTACGCTTACCGAGAATATTCCTTCGCAGTATCTATCCGACTGTGTAAAATAGGAGATTACGCTTGTAGAATCCGCAAAGGAAAATACGAGACCGCCCGCCGCCGTACCAAGAGCAAGTCCCAGCGGAATGCCTATAACCGAAAGAAATGCGCCCTGCCACATAATTATAGCGGCTATCTGATTTTTTGACGCACCGAGAGAGGCAAGTATTCCGAACTGAACCTCTTTATCTCTGGAGGAAATTTCAAAGGCGGTATCTATTACGAACCTGGCACAGAAAAGTATAAAAAGCACTATCGCAAGTATCAGAACCAGCTTCTTTGCAAGTGAAGCCTTGGCGTGTATACCTATGATCTCGTACTCTAAAAGCTCTTCGTGAAACGACAAGGAATACTCCTTATCCTCAAAGTTATCTTCTGCAAATTCTCTTATAAAGGTTTCGGGATCGTAAATATCGTTTCTGAAATTCACGTATGCTACGCCCGACGTGTCGGCAGGTCCGTATGAATCAAATTCGCTCTTTGTTATCATTTCGGACTTTGTCAGCTTTTCGTAATCGGAAAGGGTTATTTGATGTACCATTCCGTGATATCCGAATTTCTGCCGCTCGTTATAAAGCATTGTGGAATAAAAGGATGAAAAAAGAGTGAATATAAAGGTCACAAGCATAAGAGCGGACGCTATGCTGAGAATAATAAAGATATTGTGCTTTTTCTGAGTCTTTATATATTTCAGCGCCATTTTTGATGAAAAGCTCATTTTATCACCTCATCCCGTATAATTCTGCCATCCTCCATTTTTATAACTCTGTCACATTGCAAGGCTATGTCCTCATCGTGGGTAACTAATATGACAGTCTGTTTAAGCTCCTTATTCGTTTTTCTGATAAGGGCTATTATTTCACGGCTGTTTTTGGAGTCAAGATTTCCCGTAGGCTCGTCGGCAAGTAAAAGCATAGGAGAGGAATAAAGGGCACGGCAGACGGAAACTCTCTGTTGCTGTCCGCCTGAAAGCTGGGAGGGTAAATGACTGAGTCTGTCGCTGATTCCCATCATTTCTGCAAGTTTCTTCAGTCTTTCCTCGTCAGGTCTTCTGCCGTCCATCTGACTTGGCAGAATGATATTTTCCTCTGCGGTGAGCATTGGTATAAGGTTATAGAACTGATACACAAGTCCTACCTGACGGCGTCTGAAAACCGCCAGATTCTTATCGTTTTTGGAAAACACGTCCTCGCCGCCTAAAAACACCTTGCCCTTGGTCGGCTTTTCAACGCCGCCTATAATATGAAGAAGGGTGGATTTTCCCGCACCGCTGGTGCCTGTTATCGCTACCATCTGTCCCTTTGTGACTGTGAAGGAAACGTCATCGAGAGCGGTAACAACGTTCTCATCCTTACCAAAGATTTTTGTAATGCCTTCCACCTTCAGAATTTCCATATGCTTTTCCTCCTTTTATTTTACTGATTATATTGTAGCATAAAAATCTTACTTTGTGGTGACTTTTTAGTGACTCTTCTGTCACAAACGCAAATTTTCTTGACCTTGCGGATTTAATGTGCTATATTTTAGAAAAGAGGAAGTGATAGTATGCAGAAAATAGTTATAATCGAAGATGACAAAGCGATAATGAACAGCCTTTCCGATTTTCTCATAGCGGAAGGGTATACAGTCTACGCAGCTGTAGGACAGAAGGACGGCACAAGGCTTATAAGGGAATGCAGTCCCGACTGTATTCTGCTGGATATATCCCTGCCCGACGGCAACGGCTTTTCTATCTGCTCGGACGTGAGAAGATATTCTGACGTACCTGTTATATTCCTCACCGCCTCAGGTGACGAAAAAAGCGTTATCGCAGGTCTTGAGCTGGGCGCTGACGATTATATAAAAAAGCCCTTCTCCCCGGCTGAGCTTGTGGCAAGAATAAGAACGGTAACAAGGCGGAAAAATGGCGGTGCAAGGCTTTTGCACCATAGCGATATAGCTGTGGATACCACCAAGGGTATCGTTACAAAGGGTGGCAGAGAGATATATCTTTCTGCCCTTGAATACAGATTGCTTCTTATATTCATATCAAACAAAGGCAAGCTCTTTTCAAGAGAGCAGCTCATAGACGAATTGTGGACAACGGGTGGAGAATTCATCTCCGACAACACTCTCACGGTATATATAAAAAGAGTCAGAGAAAAAATTGGCGACGATATGAAGGAGCCACATATAATAAGGACTGTGAGAGGTCTTGGCTACAGAATGGGAGATGATGAGGATGCTTAAAAATAAAGCGGTTTTCGTGCCGACGGTAATCGGAATTTCCGTCACTACAGCAGGCGTTGTAATTCTGCTTTTTATTTCTCCCCTTGCCGCCTCGGTTATGCTTTTGTGCTGTCTTGTTATTATGGGAGCTTTTCTTTTTTCGCAGTATAATGAATATAACAAGCTCGATAGACTCTGCGACGATATAGACAGAATCCTTGACGGGGATGACAGTATCAGCTTTGACAGCTACGAGGAGGGAGACATAAGTCTTTTAAAAACCGAGATAAATAAAATGACTACCAGGATAAGAGAGCAGAACAGAGAACTTGCTAAAGAAAAATCCTTCCTGCAGGACAGTCTTGCGGATATTTCTCATCAGCTCCGCACTCCTCTTACCTCGATGTCAATAATACTGACAATGCTACGGACAAAGGAGCTTTCCGACGAGGATAAAAAAAGATATATAAGAGATTTGTCTCTGCTCACAGGGAAAACCGAATGGCTTATCGATACTCTTTTAAAGCTCTCCTCCTTTGAGGCGGAAGCTATAGCAATGAAAAAAGAAGATTTTTTCTGCAAGGAGCTTATAGAAAGTGCCACCGAGCCGCTTATGATAATGGCAGAGCTTAAAGGAACACATATTGAAACAGATACGGGAGAAGTGAAGCTCTCTGCCGATTTCAACTGGTGCTGTGAAGCGATAAAGAACATAGTCAAAAACAGCATAGAGCATAGCAAGACGGATAGCACAATAGAAATAACCGCCACAGAAAATCCGCTCTTTGTCACTATAGCTATAGAGGGCGGGAATAATAAAATAGCGGAAAAGGATTTTCCGCACATCTTTGAAAGATTTTATAAATCCGACAACGTTAATCATCAGGGCTACGGCATAGGGCTTGCCCTTGCAAAGAAAATAATCTCCGCCCACGACGGAGTCATAAAGGCGGAGAATACTGATAAGGGAGTAAGGTTTACTCTGATATTCAATAAGGATTAAAATAAATCGCAGAGCCAAAGGCTCTGCGATTACTGTTTTTATTAAAGATCGTAATAGTTTGCGAATTCTGCAGGATGAGGAATCTTGTTGATTGCCGCTGCTTCTGCACGCTTTTTCTTAAGCCAGATTTCGATAAGTCTTTCGGGGAATACTCCGCCTTCTGTGAGGTAATCGTGGTCTGCTTCAAGAGCGTCGAGAGCTTCTTCTAAAGTTCTGGGGAGGGACTGGATCTTAGCCTTTTCTTCATCGGAAAGGGTGTAGAGATTGAAGTCGAAGGGACCCCAGCCGCACTTTGAAGGATCGATCTTATTCTTTACGCCGTCGATACCTGCCATAAGGATAGCCGCATAAGCGTAGTAGGGGTTGCAGGTAGCGTCAGGGCTACGAAGCTCGAAACGACGCTTGTCGGGAGCCTTTGCATAAGCAGGGATACGGATAACCGCACTTCTGTTTGAGGTAGCATAGCCGATGGTAACGGGTGCTTCAAAGCCGGGTACAAGTCTCTTGTAGGAGTTTGTGGAGGGGTTTGTAAAGCCGCAGAGTGAACGTGCGTGCTTTAACAGACCACCAATAAAGTAAAGAGCTGTTTCGGATAATTCGCTGTAGCCGTCAGGATCGTAGAATACAGGCTTGCCGTCCTTGAATAAAAGCATATGAACGTGCATTCCGTTACCTGCTTCACTATAAATAGGCTTAGGCATGAAGGTTGCGGTTCTGCCGTCCTGTAAAGCGGCGTTCTTAACCATATACTTGATGGTCATTGTGTTGTCAGCCATCTTTGTAAGCTCGCCCAGCTCTACCTCGATTTCAACCTGACCGGAGCCGCCTACCTCGTGGTGGTGGTACTTGACCTTGATGCCTCTTTCTTCGAGCATAAGGCAGATACGGCTTCTTAAATCATAGGTGATATCGTTGGGAAGGTCAGCGTGATAGCCTCTGTGACCGGGTGTGATATAACCCTTGTTGTTGGAATCGGTATAAGCGGAGTTCCAGCTTGCCTGTCTTGTATCTACGCTGAAGGACATATCCTCAGGCTTTACACTATAGGAAACGTTGTCAAAAAGATGGAATTCAAATTCAGGGCCGATAATCATTTCATCAGCAATGCCTGTGGACTTTAAATATTCAACGGCGTGCTTTGATACGTTTCTGGGGTCCTGATTGAAACGGTAGTTGGGACTTGCGATAACGTAAACGTCACCGATCATAGAGAGAGTTGTAACCTCTGCAAAGGGATCGAGTGCCGCACTTGAAAGGTCGGGGATAAATATCATGTCGCTCTTTTCTACTGCCGCAAAGCCGTAGTTTGAGCCGTCAAAGCCGATACCTGACTCCATAAGGTCGGGAACGAAACGGCTTTCGGGGATAGCGATATGACGCCAGCGGCCGTCAATATCAACCATCTTGAAGTCGATCATTTTTACACCGTTTTCGGTGCAATACTTTTTTGCTTCTTCAAAAGACTTGAACATTTTCTTGATTTCCTTTCGTTTTTTACAGTCGTAAAGTACTTTTTCACTCTTCTGTCCTGACTGTGACAGAAAAATCTACATAAAAATTTTATCATATTTACAGCCTACAGTCAAGCGTTTTTTGTTTAATTTCAACATATTTATTTCTGATTTTTCAGTTAAATGCTTTAAATTGCCGTAAAACTGTTGATTTTGAACTGTTATTATGGTAAAATAATTCCAGACTATACAGTCTGAATAAATTTATCGGAGAAATACTATGGACAATTTTGAGAACAAAACAGAATTTTCTACTGCAACCCAGCAGGGAAATCCCACAGAGGATTTAACCCAGCAGGCACAGTACAATCAGTACAATGGTCAGCCTCAGTATAATGGTCAGCCTCAGTACAATGGTCAGCCTCAGTACAATGGTCAGCCCCAGTACAATGGTCAGCCTCAGTACAATGGTCAGCCTCAGTACAATGGTCAGCCTCAGTACAACCAGTACAACGGTCAGCCTCAGTATAATGGTCAGCCTCAGTACAACCAGTACAACGGTCAGCCACAGTACAACCAGCCGATGCAGTACAATCAGCCTATGATGTACAACCGCACCACCCTGAAAACCAACAGAAGTCTTGTAAAGTACATATTCCTGTCACTTATCACCTTCGGAATTTATGGAATCGTGGTATTCTGCAACATTCCCGACGATCTTAATTTCGTGGCATCAAGATATGACGGCAAAAGAACAATGCCCTTCCTTCTGCTCGCATTTATATTCTCCTGGCTTACTCTTGGTATAGCAGTACCCGTATGGTATCACAGAATGTCCAACAGACTGGGCGCAGAGCTTACAAGAAGAGGTATAAACTACACTATAAGTGCCGCTGATTTCTGGTTATGGGACGTACTCGGCACCCTCATCATTATCGGTCCCTTTATTTACATGCACAAATTATTAAAGGGTATGAACCTTATATGCGAAGACTACAATCAGAAGGGCTTCTGATAAAACGGTAAAATCAAAAATCTCCTGTGGAATTTCTTCCATAGGAGATTTTCTTATATATTGCATTTTTGGGATTTGATATAGGCTTTTGTCAGTTTACTTTACAATGTAGCTGTCAAGCTCTTCCATGAGCTCGTCGCAGTTGTCGGAGTGTACACGAAGCTCTAATTCCTTGGATAAGTCAAGGCTGAAGATACCCATAATGGACTTGGCGTCGATTGCATATCTGCCGCTTACGATGTCCACGTCATAGCTGCACTTTGTAACGATTGTAACGAAATCCTTTACGTCATTGATTGTGTTGATTCTGATTAATGCTGTTTTCATAATATAGTCCCTTTCTACCCTTACGGGTGAAGCAGCACCGCAGACGTGACTGCTTTACGATTTTCTTATTACTTTTCCGTTTTCTTTTCTTTTGTTCTTCCGATTCTTTGTCTTACTTTACGATAAACTTTCCGATGCTCTTTTCAAGTCCGCTTGCATCGTCTGTGTGAGCTGTGAGAGTGAGTTCCTTGGATAAATCAAGACTGAAGAGTCCCATAATGGACTTGGCATCTACTACGTACTTGCCAACCGTAATGTCAACCTCGTAGTTGCATCTGCTTGCGATGTCAACAAATTCCTTAACGTCGTTTATCGCTGTGAGCTTTATATTCATCTGTGTCATCCTGCATCTCTCCTTTTCCGTCTGTGAGATTTTCTTTTGTTCTTTTGTTCTTTTGTTCTGTTTTTTATTCTATTTCTTTATATATAAGGTCGGGGCTCTGCGTTTCCCTTTCCGTAAGCTAATAATATCAGTATTTTTAGCTAAAGTCAAGCGAATTTTTTAATTTTTTTAACATACTTGCAAAATTCGTAATTTTAAAGTATAATTGAACTAAAGACCAATTTCTTTTGGTGAAACTAAACAAAAACAAAGAGAGAAATTTATGGAATATGCTGTACAGACCTTCGGCTGTAAGGTCAATCAATATGAGAGTGCCGTAATATCGGAGGGTATGATAAAAAAAGGCTTTACAAAGGCGGATGATCCGAAAAGTGCCGATATTGTGATAATAAACTCCTGCTCGGTGACGGAGCAGAGCGACAAAAAAGCCTGCCAGCTGATAAGAAAGCTGAAAAACGGTAATCCTGCCTGCATAATCGCCCTTTGCGGATGCTTTACGCAGGCCTTTAAGTCTGATGATGAAAAGTCGGGTGCTGATATAATCATCGGCACGGAAAACAAGGATAGTTTGCCTGAAATTATATATAATTATGTGCAAAGCTCACAAAAAGATTTGTATTCGGATATAAGCGAGCTTACCGACAAGCTGTGCTTCAACGATATGTCGCTGTCGGATATGGGCAAGACAAGAGCCTTTATTAAAATAGAGGATGGCTGTGACAGGTATTGTGCATACTGCATAATTCCCTATGCAAGGGGAAAGGTGCGTTCAAGGGCAATTGAGGATGTTATAAAAGAGACAAAATTTCAGGTAGGCTGTGGGCATAAGGAAATGGTGCTTGTGGGGATAAATCTGTCTCTGTACGGCTCGGATACAGGATTAAGGCTTGCCGACGCCGTTCATGCCGTGTGCGGTGTAGAGGGTGTTGAAAGGGTAAGACTTTCCTCCTTAGAGCCTGAACTTATAACCGAAGAGGATATAAAGAGGCTCAGCGAAGAGCCGAAGCTCTGTCCTCATTTTCATCTTGCATTGCAGTCAGGCTGTGATGCTACCTTAAAGAGGATGAACCGTCACTATACGGCTGACGAATATTATATAATAGTAGAAAATCTCCGCAGGTATTTTCCCGGCTGTTCAGTGACAACGGATATAATGGTAGGCTTTGCGGGAGAAACGGACAACGAATTCGAGGAGTCTCTTGCCTTCTGTGAAAAGGTCGGCTTTGCCGCCATGCACGTATTCACCTATTCTGTAAGAAGCGGTACAGCGGCGGCACAGAGAAGCGATTTTGTACCGCCTGAAACTGCCGCCACAAGATACAAAAGGATGTCGGAGCTTGCCGCAAGGATGAAAACGGAGTATTTTGCCGCTACTGTCGGCAGGACAAGACCTGTCCTTATCCAGAAAAGGGAAAGCGAGAGCTACGCAAACGGACTTACACCCGAATACGTTCCCGTCAGAATCTATAATTGTGACGCAAAAAAGCACGATATTTTAACAATAAAAGTAACATCTGCACAAAAAAACGAATTTTGCATCGGTGAAGAGGAAAAAGTCTTGTAATTCTCAAAGGAATGTTGTATAATGTAATGTGGTTATGCTTTATTTTTTATAGTATGACCGTAACGACAGTTTAATAAATTTTTAAGCATAAAAGGAAAGGTAAAAAGTTATGTCAGTTTATCGCATTTACGTGGAAAAGAAGCCTCAGTTTGCCGTTGACGGCAAGGCAGTTCTTTCCGACCTTCAGACCGCCCTTCAGATTGAAGGAATCGAAGACGTACGTATCGTAAACCGCTACGACGCTGAAGGAATCACAAAGGAAAACTTTGAAAAGGCAACTCCCACAGTATTCTCAGAGCCTCCCGTTGACGATGTTTACTACACTCTCCCCGAAATCGGTGAGAACGAAAGAATGTTCGCAACAGAATTCTTACCCGGTCAGTTCGACCAGAGAGCGGACTCCGCCGCACAGTGCATCCAGATGCTCTGCCAGGGTGACCGCCCCACAGTAAAGTATGCAAAGCTCTATATCCTGAAGGGTAAGATTACAGACGAGGATTTCGCAAAGATAAAGCACTTCCTTATAAATGCGGTAGAAGCAAGAGAATGTGGCTTCGAGCAGTATGAAACTCTTGAAGTAAAGTATGATATCCCCAGCGAAGTTGCTACCCTCGACGGGTTTATAAAGTACGATCAGGCACAGCTTGACGAATTCATCAAGAAGTATGGTCTTGCTATGGATAGCGGCGACATCAAGTGCTGTCAGGATTATTTCATCACAGAACAGAGAGATCCTACTCTTACAGAAATCCGTATGCTTGATACCTACTGGTCTGACCATTGCCGTCACACCACCTTCGGTACTATCATTGACAATGCAGTTATCGACGCTCCCTATATTGCAGATACCTATAAGGAATACAAGCTCCACAAGGAAGAGCTCGGCAGAGGTGCAAAGCCCATCTGCCTTATGGATATTGCTACAGCGGCTGTAAGAAAGCTGAAGGCAGACAACCTTCTTCCCGACCTTGACGAAAGTGAAGAAATCAACGCCTGCTCCGTAAAGATTACGGTTGACGTTGACGGCAAGGACGAAGAATGGCTCCTCATGTTCAAGAACGAAACTCATAACCATCCTACGGAAATCGAGCCCTTCGGTGGTGCGGCTACCTGCCTTGGCGGTGCTATCCGTGATCCCCTTTCAGGCCGTTCCTACGTATATCAGGCTATGCGTGTGACAGGTGCTTCCGATCCCCTGCTCCCCGTAAACGAAACAATCGAAGGTAAGTTACCTCCCAGAAAGATTACGACAACAGCGGCGGCAGGTTACTCCTCTTACGGTAACCAGATCGGTCTTGCTACAGGTCACGTTGCTGAAATCTATGACAAGGGCTATATGGCAAAGCGTATGGAAATCGGTGCCGTAGTCGGTGCCGCTCCTGCTGAAAACGTAAAGCGTGAACGTCCTGCTCCCGGAGATATCATCATCCTCCTCGGCGGCAGAACAGGCCGTGACGGTTGCGGCGGTGCTACTGGCTCCTCAAAGTCACACAGTGTAGAATCTCTTGAAAGCTGCGGTGCAGAAGTTCAGAAGGGTAACGCTCCCGAAGAAAGAAAGCTCCAGAGATTATTCAGAGATAAGAACGCTACACAGCTTATAAAGCGTTGTAACGACTTCGGTGCAGGCGGTGTATCCGTTGCTATCGGTGAGCTTGCAGACGGTCTTGAAATCGACCTCAATGCAGTTCCCAAGAAGTATGACGGTCTTGACGGTACAGAGCTTGCTATTTCCGAATCCCAGGAAAGAATGGCGGTAGTTGTTGACAAGAACGACGTTGAAAAGTTCATCGCTCTTGCAGGCAAGGAAAACCTTGAAGCTACTCCCGTAGCGGTAGTTACTGCTGAACCCAGACTTAAGATGAACTGGAACGGCAAGACTATCTGCAACATCGCAAGAGAATTCTTAAATTCAAACGGTGCAGAAAAGCACACGGATATATACGTAGGCAACCCCACGGTATCCTACTCCACAGGCAGAAAGAACACAGCAAAGGACTGGGAAGAGCTTGTAACAGACCTCAACATCTGCTCACAGAGAGCTCTCGTTCAGCGCTTTGACTCCACCATCGGTGCAGGTACAGTTCTTCTTCCCTATTCAGGTAAGACACAGCAGACTCCTGTTCAGGCTATGGCGGCAAAGATTCCCGTAATCGGCAACAAGACAAAGACGGCTTCTATCATGGCATGGGGCTTCAATCCCTTTGTAAGTAAGCAGTCACCCTACCATTCTTCAGCTCTTGCAGTTGTTGAAAGTATCGCAAAGGTAGTTGCGGCAGGCGGTAGCAGTGATAAGTGCTGGCTCACCTTCCAGGAATACTTTGAGCGTACACAGGGCAAGGCAGAAAGATGGGGCAAGCCTTTTGCGGCATTACTCGGCGCATACAAGGCACAGCTCGCACTCTCCTGCGGCTCTATCGGTGGTAAGGACTCAATGTCAGGTACCTTCGAGGATATCGACGTACCTCCTACCCTTGTTTCCTTTGCAGTTTCCACAGCAAAGGCTGACAAGATCATCTCTGCTGAATTCAAGCTTCCCTTTAACAGCATTTACTATATTGCTCCCGAATATGACGAAAACCAGATGCCTAAGTTCGATAGCGTAAAGAAGGTATTCGGCATAGTTGAAAAGGCTATCGCAGAAGGCAAGGCTTTATCCGTATGGTCACTTGCAGGCGGCGGTGTTGCTGAAGGTATCTTCAAGATGTCCCTCGGTAACAGAATCGGTGCAAAGCTTAATAACCTCACAGACAGCGAATTATTTGATCTTTGCTACGGTGCATTCATCATCGAAGCAAAGTCTGAAATCGAAGGCGCAAAGCTCATCGGTGAAACAACAGACGAATACAAGATTACCTGCGGCGACGTGGTTATCGATATTGCAGAATATGAAAAGAAGTATGACGCAGTATTAGAGCCTATCTTCAAGAATTCCGTACCCGAGATGCCCGCTCCTAAGTCTGCGGCTTATGACAAGGGTTGCGACCTGCTGGTTAACAAGCCTGCAAGAGGCATTGCAAAGCCCAGAGTTCTTATCCCCGTATTCCCCGGTACAAACTGCGAATACGATATGGCAGCGGCATTCAACCGTTACGGCGGTGAGGCTGAAATATTCGTTATCAGAAACCTTACGGCACAGAATATGGAGGACAGCGTAAACGAATTCGTTGCACGTATCAAGGAAAGCCAGATGATTGCCGTTCCCGGTGGATTCTCCGGCGGTGACGAGCCTGAGGGTTCTGCAAAGTTCATCAATGCATTCTTCCGCAATCCTAAGATCAAGGAAGAGGTTGAAGAGATGCTCTACACAAGAGACGGTCTTATGATCGGTATCTGCAACGGCTTCCAGGCACTTATCAAGCTTGGTCTTGTACCCTTCGGAAAGATCGTTCCTCTGACAAGCGAATCTCCTACACTTACCTACAACACAATCGGACGTCACCAGTCACAGCTTGCTCTTACAAAGATATGCACAAACAAGTCACCCTGGCTTATGCACTGCAAGGTTGGTGAGGTACACAATATTCCTATCTCCCACGGCGAAGGCAGATTTGTTGCAAGTGAAGAGGTTATAAACGAGCTTATCGCAAACGGTCAGGTTGCTACACAGTACGTTGACTTACAGGGCAATCCCACAATGGATCTTGCCTTCAACCCCAATAGCTCAATGTGCGCAATCGAAGGTATCATTTCTCCCGACGGACGTGTACTCGGTAAGATGGGACATACAGAACGTATCAGCGAAAACACCTGCGTAAACGTAGATGGCAACAAGGAACAGCTTCTGTTCAAGGGCGGCGTTGATTACTTCAAATAATATTATAAGAACCACACGCCGTTCCCGAAATCAAAGATTTCGACGGCTGAGTGAACCTTGATGCTCCTTCGGCGCATTAAGAACCACACGCCGTTCCCGAAATCAAAGATTTCGACGGCTGAGTGAACCTTGTTATATATGTTTGCGCTTCGCACCTGCAACCTATCGGTTGCTTTATGGGAACAAGTTCCCATAACATATATTATACGTAACGAGCGGTCACAGACCGCTCGTATTTTTTTCGTAAAATATCCGTAGTTTTCTTGCATTGAAATACTTTTTGTTATATAATATAGATATCAATTAAAGCGGAGGCTTATATGTTATATACGATAATTGACGGCATAACCCTTGTTGTATCACTCGGTATGATGGGACTCATGCTGATTAAATACAAAAAAGTGGATACTCTCGTTCTGCTTCTTGGTAGCTGTGTTGCCCTTAACTGTCTGGGCAGATTTATGATGGCTACCGCCCGTACTCTTGAAACTGCCGTATGGGCAAACAGATTTATTTATGCAGGCTGTTGCTATGCGCCCTTACTGCTGTTTATCGTGCTGTTCAAAATCTGCAATCTGAAATTTCCCGGCATTGCAAAGCTTATACTCGGACTTTACTCCACCTTTATTTTAGCGCTTGTGCTGAATTCAGACCACGGCACGCTTTACTACAAAAGTATGGAGCTTGTAAGAGAGGATAATTACAGCTATCTGATAAAGGAATACGGTCCGCTGCATATACTCTACCCTGCAATGATGACAACGTATGCGCTGTTTCTTATCGGCTTTGTAATATACGGAATCATAAACCGCAAAAAGGTACCTATAAGGACTGTTGTCGGTACGGGTGCCGCAGGTCTTGTTCTTATGATAGCCTACATTATGGAGCAGATAATAGACGTTCACATTGCACTTTTATCAATAGGCTATCTTGTGATAATGATAGTTCTGCTTCGCTTCTTTGAAGAAATCAGTACCTATGATATTACCGCAAGCATTGCCTCCTTTGCCGAAAACAGAGCCGAATACGGCTATATCGTAATCGGCAGGAACAACAGGCTTATAAGCTATAACAGCTTTATGGCGGAGCATTTCCCTGAAATAAAGAAATGGGTAATCGACAGCGAAATTACGCCCGAAGACTCCCCTCTTTACAAAAAGGCAATAAGGCATTTTCTTGATACCGGATGGAAGATATGTGAGGAAGAGACCATCCAGATAAACGACAGATATTATAAGACCGATATTCATCCTATGATGCACAGAAAAAAGCAGACGGGATACATAATAGAATTTGCCGACAAGACTATAGAGCAGAAGTATTATAACGGCATAGAAAACTACAACACTCAGCTTGAAAGAGAGGTTGCGGTAAAAACCGCAGATATACTTCATATCAAGGATATGATGGTGCTTGGTATGGCGGATATGGTGGAAAGCCGTGACAACAACACGGGCGGTCACATCAAGCGTACCAGCGCTATTGTAAAGATATTTTCCGAAAAGCTCCGCACAAAAACAGTTGATACAGGGCTTAGCGAAAAATTCTTAAAGCAGGTGGAAAAGGCGGCGCCGATGCACGATCTCGGTAAAATAGCCATAGACGATGATATACTGCGAAAGCCGGGTAAATTTACCGACGATGAATTTGCACAAATGAAGCGTCACACCACCGAGGGCGAAAGGATAGTAACCTCAATCCTTAAAGGCGTTGAGGATGACGAATTTGTGGAAATTGCAAGAAACGTTGCCTTATACCACCACGAAAAGTGGAACGGCAAGGGCTATCCTATGGGTATAGCAGGCGAAGAAATACCGGTAGAAGCAAGAATTATGGCTCTTGCTGACGTATTTGACGCTCTTGTAAGCAAAAGATGCTATAAGGACGCCTTCAGCTATGATAAAGCCTTCTCGATAATCGAAGAGGATTTAGGCACTCATTTCGATCCTGAGCTTGGCAGGATATTTCTTGAATGCCGTGAGGAGCTTATAAAAAGTCTTTAAATATATAGTCAAAACCCCGTAGCCTTTGCTACGGGGTTTCTTGTATAGGGAGAGTAAAAAGGTATTTAGTCTGTCAATATGAAATTTTCACGATAATAAAAATTAGACACTATATTGTCTGCTGACTGCATATACAAAAGAAGCTTCGGCTCTTCATATTCATTGTAAAGAATTATATCTGCCACAGGCTCTTCATCCTTTCCAAAGCTGAAGTTTGTTATATATTCGTCATTACCAACCTTGTTTGACATTCTGACAGGTTTGTTGTTTTTTTCATCAATAAACTGAACGGCAAACTTTGTGTCTTTATCTATTTTTTTGATGCGGCTGAAATCCACCGTCAATTCCCATACTCCCGTATCCTGCTTTTTGCATTTCGAAATAACCGGAGTGGTGGCAATAAGCCCTTCTTCTGTAAGATTATCAGGATTATTCCTTATAAGAAGATAGTCTTCTCTGGTATTCGTTTCTATTCTACCGCTTATAACCTGCGAAGCGTCAACGGTGTACGTAAGATACGCCATAAGTTCCGTACTATAGCCGTATTCGTTGAAGGTTATGCCTGCAGTATCTATATAAAGCTCATCCTGATATACTTCATATTCTGTATTTTCGTCGTCTGACTTTAATTCAGCGCTGAATTTATAGCTTTCCTTACCGTTTATCAGGACAGGCTTTCCGTTATCCTTTATAACAAGCTCATACTCTATCTTAAGTCCGTTATAAACCTCTGAAAATGGTATTCTGCTTGAAAAAGATACACAAAGCTCATCGCTGTTTGCATAAATAATATTATGGTCATTGAAAGTAATATCCACGTTCTGTAATGGTATGAAACGTGTATCAGAGGTAAAGGAGTTGCTGGTAGCATTATATTCAATAAGATATCCATCGTCCGAATAGTCTAAATAGACGTCATACCGTCCAAGAAGTATCTCTGTAGCTTTATAATTCATAAAAACGTCACCGTCACGGAACAGGGTTTCTGATCCATCCTTGTTCCAGAAGGTATTATCCCTGACAGGATTCACGCTACTCTCATAATACGTTTCGATAGTCTTTGCTTCGCTGTCTGTGACCATATACAGGTTCTTTTTACCCGTCTTCATATCCCACATATAATAGGAGGTCTTACTGCCCTCACGGACAATAAATTCTTCGTCAACAATATGCTCTAACAGCTTCGTTACGTTTACTTCTGTCGCACCTGCCATATTACCCACAACAACGCCGTTTAAAATCTCTTTCTGATTTATTGTGACAGGTCTTTCTTTCAGGGCATAATAATCTACAAGTTCTTCCCTGCTGAATATATCAAAGGGAACGTTATCGTCATAAAACGCGTTCTGGGTATGATGCAGAAAATAGGTCTGTCCCCCGTCTTCAAAATGTATAAGAGCCGCCATACCTGGGATGCATACTATATAAACGTCTGTTATCTCTTCTATTTTTCTGTCTATGCCTTCTCTGTCGAATCTTGAATTGCAGAAATCCTTCAGTCTGTTATCCTCGCAGATGAATTCCAGCAGGTCGGGGCTGAAATTTATCAACCAGCCGTTTTTCTGCATTCCGTCTTTACCGCCGATAGGATCGTCAAAGTAGTACTTCGTCAGCTCCTCTTCCCTTTCAGCGTTTCCGAATATATAATACTCATTTTTGAAATCTGCCGCTAAGATACAGGTTTCAACAGAATTTAAAATAAGCTGATTATCTAAAATATCGGTATGCTCCAAATACTCCTCTCCAAGCTCCCTTGTAAGAAAATACACGTTTGTTTTATAGGTATATTTTTCGGTCTCTAAAAGATACGAATACTCGTTATTGCTGTCCAGAGGCTGTACCGCCACGTTATTCTGTAATATAACCCCGATGACAACGGCAAGGCAGACGATGACTGCAATACACGCCGCAAAGCCAATCATTCCGTTTCTCTTTCTGACTTTACCGGTTATTCCGTTATAGCTGTCGGATATATATTCACTTATCTCCGCATCCTGCGACTTCTGATAAAAATACAGATTGCTTGCCGCTTCATCGGTGAGCCTGTTATCAAGCTTGTTCATCACTTCGTTCCAGAAGCGTACGTTACTCATACGTATCCCCCTCTCATATTTCAACACCGTTTCTGATAAGATAATCAGAAAGCTTTTTTCTCATACGGGACAGCTTCAGCTTTGCCGCATTTTCCGTTATTCCGATAGTCTCGGCTATTTCCCTGAAGGGCATATTGTAATAATATCTTGCTATAAAGATAGTTCTGTTCTTCTGGGACTGCTTTGAAAGAAAGCTGTTTATAAGCTCCGCAACACGATTGCTTTCAACCCTTGTTTCTATAGATGAGGTATAATTCACTATGCTGTCAAGCTCGGTATAGATTTCGGCATCCTCTTTTCTGCGAAGCTTTTCGCAGAGAGAAAGCGCAGTATTCTTCACAACCCTGCATACGTATCCACAGAGATTATCAGGTCTGCCCGGTGGTATGGCGTTCCACACCTTAAAATAAGAGGTATTTATACATTCCTCGCTATCCTCATTGTTACCTAATATACCAAAGGAAATTTTCCTGCACAGCTTACCATATTTAATATCCGTCTCGGTTATGGCGGTCTCGTCACGGCTGAAATACAGCTCTATTATTTCTTTATCCTGCACACTGTCTCCCCCTTTCACACTATAAGACCGGATTTTTATAAAAAGGTGTCATTTTTTACATATGAAATTTTATCATAAAAGGAAGGGCAGGTCAATTTTTATTCACCTGCCCTTATTTTTTATCTTACTTTGACTGTTACCGTATCGGTGAAAATGAAGGGTAGGCTGTTTACCGCACCCATCTCATCCGAATAACTGCATAGATAGGTAAGCTCTATTTCAAGCTCTTCCGACTGTATTTTCAGCGAATCGGGAGTATCAAGCGTCAGCCTTGCCATCATAAGCTCACCGGCATTCACGGTAATTGTACTGTTGCCACCCTCGGTCTTTTGTACAATATCATCAGAGGAGACCTCCTCACTACTGTAGCCCTTTTCATTTGTCAGCTTATCCAGTATGACAGCGTTTGTCGCAACTCCGTTTATCTTAGCCGATACGCTTACAATGACGGACGTATTATCTGACAGAAGCTTATCCGCTACCATATTGAACTGTATCAACTGTGCGTCAGGGCTTATAGCAAGCTCATACCCACCGTTATATAGCATATTGACGTTGCCGTCACTCTGAACAGCCGTGTCATTGCTGTCCAGCCATATCGAAAAGGGCATTCTGATTATTCCGCTACCTGCTCCTGACAGATAGTTATATTCCATCACCAGCTCAGGACCTTCACAAATTCTGTTGTTTTCATCAAGCTGTTTCAGGGGTTCATAATCATCGGAAGCTATAGTAAACTTCATTGTATAGGAAACACTGTCGGGTACAAAGCCCATCTCGTTCGTCTTTCTGCCGTTATGGGATACGGGAATAACTCTGTCCCCGTCAAGGAGGTAAAGCATACAGACTATTTTATTCTCGCTGTCAGCAGGTAAATCAAGTGTTAAATTTACCGTAGCCTCTTCCGTAGGCGAATACCTTACGCATTCCCCGTCGTTTATCGTTAACGCTATATACGGATCAAAGTCTTCGGGAACGCCTACAATGGGATTCCCACCCGGCTTTGACGAAATGGTATTCGTGCAGAGGATAACCGTTGTTACTGCAACAATTCCCACTAAAAGGCAGGCAACAAGCTGTCTGAAAAAACGTCTGCTGTCGCAAAGCCGCTCGTATTCTCTCGAATCAAGCTGTATAAAGGTCATTTCGCCCTTATCGGTCAGATTTCTGCTTGCTTTTTCAAGAGCTGACGCAGTGATATCGGTATCAAGTCCGCTTATTACGTTATCCCAGAAATACTTTTTCATAGTCTTCCACTCCTTTCATATATCGTATCCGTTCTCCCTGAGGAATTTTCTCAGGCTCTGCCTTATACGGCTAAGCCTTGTACGGATTGTAATTTCGTTGATTTTAAGCGCCCGTGATATATCGGCTACCGACATATTGCAATAATATCTCAGCACGAAAATATCACGATTTTTTCTTGACGTGGCTCTCAGATACTCATTGATAAGCCTTGTGGTCTGCCTTTCATCATACTCCTTTTCCGTATCCTTTGTATCGGGTATGATTTCAAGAAGCTCTGACAACTGCTCGCTTCTGCCTGAAGAGGAACGCTTTTTAAGTACCGTCATCGCCGTATTTCTTACGATAGCGCAAAGGTATGCACAAAGAGAGGTGGGATTCTGGGGAGGAATAACGTTCCATAGCTTAAAATAGGAGGAATTCACACATTCGTCGCTGTCCTGCTCGTTATATAATATATTGGTAGCTATTTTTCTGCACAAAAGCCCGTATTTTTTATCGGTCTCGGAAATAGCCTTTTCGTTACGCTCGAAATAGAGCTGTATAATATCCTTGTCCTCCATAGAACCCCTCCTTTCACTTAATAAGACTACTATTTCTTTCAGAACGTTACATTCTTTTTTTAATTTTATCATATTTTTCTGTAAATTGATACAGGTTATAAAAAATTTTAAAAAACACTTGATTTTTCATCTGTGGTATGATATAATAGTAGCGTTGTAAATATGCATATAGCGTATTTACTGCGGATCAACTTGTAACAAAGTCCGCCTCGGTAGGTTTCCCCGTGTAAAAATATGAAATCATTTAATATGCAGGTGTGGCGGAATTGGCAGACGCGCTAGCTTCAGGTGCTAGTGATCGCAAGGTCGTGTGGGTTCAAGTCCCGTCACCTGCACCAAAAATCGACAAGTTTCGACAGAAGCTTGTCGATTTTACTTTTTCACTATTCACTCTTCACTATTCACTCTTCACTTTTCACTCTTCTCTTTCGAAACTTGTCGATTAGGTAATAAGTAATAGTGAATAGTGAAGAAGTGCTGATGAAGCTTTTCTCCCTTTAGTCGAAAAGCATTATATTTTACTAGGGTTCGAATTCATACGCAAAACTGCCGAAAATATCTTTTTTGTAGCCCATAAACAGAAAAAAGCCTTTGTCCTTTGGACAAGGGCTTTTTTCAACTAAATCCTCCCTTCGGGTAGGTGAAATCGTCTTCGACGATGAAATCTCCTGCGAAGATGAAATCCGCCTCGACGGCGGATGGGTGGATTTAATTTCATCTGAGGCTCAGCCGAAGATTTCATCCGAACGGAGTGAGGATTTCATCGTGCATAGCATGATTTCATTTCTGCATCTTTTTCTTATCCCTAAAAAGACGCTGTAAAAACTTTCGTTTTTTACAACGTCTTTTTGTTATATTTCTTCCACTCCGTTTTCTGAAATCAGCTTATTGAGCTCTTCTGCTGAAATAGTTTTTTCTATAGCTTCACTTTCTTCATCGTCAACGAATGCATATCCGGATATGTAAAGTAAGTCATCCCTGATTTCAATTTTCTCAAGCGAGCCGATGCCAAAGACTGTACTGACGCTTGCAAAAATCTTTTTTTCATAATCATACACGTAACATTCGTAAGGTGCCGCCCAGTAACAACCATCAAACACCAATAGTCTTCCAAGCTGATTCACTCCTGTTATAATAAAGGATTCTTCTCCCTTTTTTACGTTTTCGGGTATGTAATTATACGCTTCAGTGAGCGTATCAGCGTCTAAAAGCGTAAAGCCGTATAACGTTTTACGAAAAAGCAGATAGGCTTTTCCTTCTATAGTCACAGGGAAAAATGAACATCCGTAACTATGCTCATCGTAGAAATTACATTCATACGTTTTATCGCCCTTTATAAGAGTGACAAAGGCTTTTTCCCGATAGTGTTTTAAGCCGTTTATCTCTTTCCACGCTTCAAATATATCAATCTTAATGTCAATTCCCGAAATAGTCTGTGAAAACTGTTCTATTTGTGAAAATTCAAAACCTTCACAATACTCCCTGATATATCTCTCCATTATCATTTTCTCCTTTTACACTATGAAAACAATTAGAATAAACATATAATAAGTACTTTGCATTTGTTATATCGCATCAAAATTAAAAATCCCCAATCAACTATAATCCGACGGGATAATCATTATAGTGTAAATATCGTTATCGAAGCGGTGGTAGAATACCTTCTTGTTTATAACGTTCATTTTCCAGATTTTTCCGTCTGTGATAAGCTCGTCATAGGCGGCGTCAAATGCACTTTTATTGGTATATTTCAGGAACATTGCGCTATTGTTCTTCTGCTTTGAAAGAGCGTTTTTCGCCTCATTATAATTATACGTATCAAACACCAGGCCTTCTCTTACAAAATAGTTGTAAGCGACGGAATCCGCATAGGGTACGTCTATAAAGCTATCCACGGTATGATTTTTTGAAATTTCATTACTTGTAATGCAGAAATAGTCGTACGTTACGTTATCGGGATAGATGGATATACCGTTTCTATTGGTTAACGGATTATCGTCCCAGGTAACGTCCATATAGTAGTAATCACCGTCAAGCTTCAGATAATTCCATGCGTGATATTCACCTGCATAGCCTGTAATATAATAGCACTCGATACCGAGCTTTTTCATCAGATAGTAAAAGGATTCGGAGTAGCCTCCGCACAAGGTCTTGCCGTTGACAAGAGCGCCGTAGATCGAAAGAGTCTGCTCGGTTGACGTGGACATAAAGGTGCTGTCAAGCTCCTTCAGAGCGTCTTGATCGTATTCGATATTCTTTACAAGATAATCGTGAACGTACTTCACTTTATCGTACGTTGTGGGCTGTTTATTTGCCTGACTGACGATTTTTTCAACCTGAGCGTCAAGTCGGTCTACGTATTGCTGAGGATTTGAAACGTATTTCCAGTAATTATAGGTATCTAAAGAAACTGCTATTCCGTTTGCGTCAATCCGATACCTGAAGCTGTTATCAAGCCAGAAAAACTCCGGATGCATACTTAAGAATACGTCCTGATATACACTCGATATATCTTCTAAGGATGCGCCTTCGAAATAGTATTCAAGCTTGTTTTTTCTTACCCCTGAAAGTATCTGCTGATAATACTCCTTCTGTCTTACGTTTAACTGATCGTAACGCTCACGGTATTTCGGTACAAGACCTGAATCGTCGCTTACACCGTTATTCTGATTATTGTTCTGATTTGTGTTCTGATTATTGTTCTCGTTATTATCCTGACTGTTGTCAGTACTATCGGACGTAATATCGTCAGTATAGAAATCATCGGTATAGAAGTTGCCGGTTTTAATATCGTCATCGCTGCTGAAGATGCCGAGTATTTCCTTTATTCCGAACACTACGTTTACTGCGACTGCAATAAAGATTATTATCTTATTCAGGGCGCCGATTCCCTTTTTTCCATTACTCATCCGACTGAACCTCCTCTGCGATTTCTGCTACGTCATCGTATAAGTCCTTGATTTCAGGATATTTCTTATCAAGGAGCATATCCGCATATCTGCCTCCCGTTGCATCCTTCTTTGAAAGTCTGACAACAAGAATTATGCAGGCGGTAAACATCACCGCATTGAGTACGTAGAAAATAACGTTGAACAAATCGGTGCCGAAATAACCTGCAAAGCCATATACAGCGTGGTGCAGTACGGGAATGCCCACCATAGCTAAAAACCAGTTCCAGGTGCGGACAGGCTTTCTGATTGTGATAATTCCCTTTTTTGCATAATGCTTTTCGACTGTAGCCGCAGTTTTGCGGGCTTTCCACATTGCGTAAAAATAGCCCATAATGACAGCAAACAGTAAGTGAGCCGGAAGAGTGGTAAGAGTCTTTTTAAGAAGGAGATCCCAGCCGCCCTGCCATGCATAGATAAGATTTTCAGCCATAGCAAAGCCGAGTGCGACGAAGGTGGAGTATACGATGCCGTCATAAAGGCAATTGAAATTTTTATTCCTGAAGGTTATCAGGAAGGTAACGAGCCATTTTATAAGCTCCTCTATAAGGGCAACGCCGACCAGTACGATAAGCATACCGTGAGCGTATTCCGCCCATTGCTCAGTATAACCGATAATACCGCCGACACTACCTATTGCATACTGCGAAAATGCCTTGTCGATAAGTCCGCAGACTATTTTTTCAAGAAAGTAAACGGGTACGTAAGCTACTCCGCCCACAGCAAAAAGCAAGGCAAGTAAGGTCAGCGGTTCTTTTTCCTTTCTGTCATTTATGTAGACAAAGATTGCAAGAATAATTGCCGGAATGGTTGCCACAACCGACATTTCAAAATAAGCAAAGCCCATAAGTATCTCTCCGTAAATTAATATGATGTAGTTAGTATATCAAAGAAAACAAGGCTTGTCAATCAATTTCCCACCGAAGGGGTGCCCCCTTCAGGCAATTCCTGCCTTTTATAAGAAACGATTAATTCCGACAATTGCGAAACGGCAGGGGACAAAAAATCTGCTTGGCAGACACAGAAAAGGGGTGCCCCCTCAGGCAATTC
>JAFTVY010000057.1 GCA_017465545.1 Ruminiclostridium sp. | reverse complement strand
GTAAATCCTTTTCTGCAATTCTGCACCGCAATTAAAATGCAGAATGCTTGTTACATGATTTGGCATAAATTGCTCCTTTCTACATTATTAGCCGAGGCGATTCGTCTTGCTCTTCTGTTTCATCTTCCTCGGATTCTTCTGGTTCTTTCTTTTCTTCTTTTGCTTGTTCAAATTCAAGCTCACTTTTCGTCAGCTTTCTGAACAGATCCTCTCCGGGTACCATTCCGAGTCGACGCCCATTGTCAAAGTTACAATGAACTGTACCCATATCATCAACATGGTCAACAGTTCCTCTGGTATTGCTGTCAATAGGATGAGGATCATATCCCATATACATCAGTACTATTCTTGTACCGGGCGGATAGGTTTCTTTGAGTTTTGATATTTCGTTTTCTTTCATTTTGAATGTCCTTTCTGTTGATTTTGATTTTACTTACAAATGCGTTTCGCCAATCGTCGGAAAACTATTGAAATATTTATATTAATGGTAAAAAATTGTGAAAATTAACATCAAAAAAAGCGGCTCGTATGAGTCGCTTTTATCGTTATATTAAAGATATTCCCAAGCATTTTTCAGATACAAAAAAGAGCCTCTTTATAAGAAGCTCTGATTTTGATTTTCAATATATTTTTGTGTTTGCATTAATCAAGCAATTCCTTTGCTCTGCGCTGAACCTGCTTTTCAATCAGTTTAAGGCGTTCAGGGGGTAGATTGTAACGGGGATGCTTTTTAAATTTAAAATTCACCAGCTTCCTCAGACCGTCCTTATGTGCCGGAGTAAGAACTTTTTTTGCACTTGCTACAAAGTCGTCATAAACGCAGGGTAGCAGGGTGTCAGCGTAACGTCCAAGAGCCTCATCTGACGAAAGGTCATCTTTTCCGGCAAAGTTGAATAATGCGTTTCCGTGGTCGAAGAGGGGAGCGGGTGCGGCAAGCTTATTTGTTTTGTTGTCAACAAGAAAGCCGAAATTTCCAAAGTGCCTGTCTGTATTGAATAGTAGAGCATCGAGCACGAGCATATCATTTAGGGCGTTGATAAACTCAGAACCAAGGGATTCGTAATACTCCCTGACAGCCTTCATGCCACCTGATGTAACGATTCTTCCCACAGGAAGAAAGGAATATTCTTTATCGGTGAATAATTCGCAGGTAGAACACAATTCGCCCTTCCATCTGGAAAGATTGTAGGGAATTGCCTTTATTCCCATAATTTCAGCAATCTGATATGCATAAAACTCAGAATATGGTTCGTTGCCTGTGTTGGATGCGCCGGATGTGCCACCCTTAAAAAGCTTTATCTGACCACGATCACGGCGCCAGCACTTGGGCAGCATACCGTTTGTGGTAAATTCGGGGCAAGAGGCGAGAGAAGTACGGATACTGCTTCCGTATCCGGTAAAGGCAATCAACGCAAGAATCTGGCTGAATCTGTTGTCATAGAGGTTATAATCGCTGAATTTGCCGTCGAAGCCTTCTTCTACAACCCAATAGCAATCATTCAGAGATAACCCTTTTGACACATTTATAATATTTATCGGGCGATTAAGATTCAGGCCGCATTTACTCAGGAAATTGTGGACATAAGCACGATTTTTTGGAATGGTTCTGTGCTTCAGCCATTTTGCGATCCCATCTGCGCTTACATCCAGGTCAAGAGGAAACAGATTTTTCTGCTGGTCGTTTTGCCACAGGATTTGAATTTCAGGTGTGTTACTGTCCTCGGTAGCGGAAAACCGGATAAGTGTTGTATCAAAATGTTTAAGCTCGTAATTCATCTCGGCACCTCCTATTCGATTGATTGATTTGTTTAATATAATTTGCAAAATCGTCTGAAGTAAATATATAATAGTTGCCTGTGGTTATTGTACCACATTTTTTTGTTAATTTCAACGATTATTGCAGATTTAATCAGGAATGATTTTAAAATTCGGAACCAGCTTGTCCTTATCACCTTTCAGTTTTTTTAAAATGGCAGGAAAAAGCCTGCACAACCTTTTAAAGTGTCAAAAACCTGATTAAATAAGGGTTTTTCGGATTTCAGAAATTTTAGTTTGTCCTTATGAATACGTAGGCTGAAAAGGCTCGTACAAACTTTTGAAGTGCCAAAAACCTGATTAGAATGCGGAATTTCGGACTTCAATTTTTTAGTTTGTTCTTACGATGGCGTACCCTCCGCCGCCAGATCTTCCATAAGATCCGCAATAGGATCTGCCTTGCTCTGGATATATGCCGCTGTAAAGGGAACACCTGATGCGCTGGCAGGGTATACCGCATTGGCGTGATCGATATAATAATCGCCCACTCCGTAACGGTCAAAGCTCCTTGCACCTTCGCCGGTTGTGAGCTGGGAAACGATAGAGCCGATCATCTCTAAATGCCCGAGTTCTTCAGTGCCCACGTCCGTTAAAAGAGCGATTGCTCTCTTATCCTTCTGGGCAAAGCGCTGGGACAGATAGCGCAGAGCGGCGCCAAGCTCACCGTCAGGTCCGCCGTACTGGGAAAGGATATAGCTTGCAAGCTTAGGGTTGCGATTCTTTATCACTACGGGAATCTGCGTTCTTTTTTCAAATATAAACATATACAGCCCTCCTTACATTATCCACTGACCGCACAGCCAGTCCCATTCGCCGTCTTCTCCCGCACTTTCACAGCGGAGCGGATAGCATTCCGATTCAAAAGCCTTGCGGCAGGCCTTCGCCTGCTTTACAGCCTCTCTGTAGATTCTGAGTGCTTCGCAGTCATCGGGATGGGTGTTGAGGTAGAGCTTTAAGTCAAGGGCGTAGAAATCCGCCTCTGACAGCTTTTTTAAAAGGGCGGCACAGCGGGGAGTCATATTAGCTGCCATTGTAAAGCCCCCTTTCGTATTCGTCGATTTTCAGGTCAAGCTCAGGGAATATGGTGCCTGATATCATCGCCTTTTCGGGAGAGTACAGCTTGCCGAGCTTCTGATAAGGTACGTGGGCGTAGCCTACTCTGTGAACGATGCGGGGGATCGGGATTGAGCATTCTTCCTTCATAGAAATTCTCCTTTCGTTTTTAAGGCTTTACAGTATATTCTATGAAAAATCCGTGATTCGGTGAATAGGCAGGAAAATTGACAAGCGGTAGTTGTCGTAGTATAATTATAAAAGCAATTACGTAACAGGAGAAATAAAAATGCAGGCATATAAATGTAAAATGTGCGGTGCAGGTCTCGATCCCGTACTTGGTGGGATATGCACCTGCGAATACTGTGATACGAAATACTACGTATCAAAAAGCGGAAATATCGGACTTGCAGGGGAATTCTGTAACGAAAGACCTCAGTCAGCCATATCGCAGATAAGCTTTTCCATAAAGGTGGATGACGTCTTTATGATAACCGGCAGAGGCGTGGTAATAACGGGCGAGGTAGCCTACGGAAGGGTATCCGTAGGAGATAGTGTAAAGATTATCAAAAGCAGGGGACAGCGTATAGAATCGACCGTCACCGCCGTTGAAAAGTTCAGGAGACTGCTTGACAGCGCAGAGCAGGGTGACAACGTGGGTATATTCTTGTCGGGTGTTACAAAGGCGCAGATAGAACGGGGCGACTACGTTATAAAGGGCGAGCTTGACCTTGTGACGGTAAAGGAATATATTGCAGGTCGTTACCTTCCCACAAATGAAAAGGTGCTGGCTATAGATTTTTACCGAAAGGCTACCGGACTCGGACTGAAGGAGGCTAAGGAAGCTGTAGACGGAATCTTTGCGAAAAGATGACAAGGCTACGAAGAAAACCTGCACCCGTAGTCAAATTAAGTCTGCGGCAGGGGAAATCGTATTTGCTTGTTGCTCCTTAAAAATTGTGCAAATATAATTGCAAAAAATCAAAAAAACTCTTGACATTTATCTTCTGATGTGATAAAATATATTGGTGTTAAGATGTGCGCCAATAGCTCAGCTGGATAGAGTATCTGGCTACGAACCAGAGGGTCGGGGGTTCGAATCCCTCTTGGCGTGCCAAAATCGACAAGTTTCGATAGAAGCTTGTCGATTTACTTTTTCACTCTTCACTTTTCACTTTTCACTACTCACTTTAAGTCGATTTTGGCAAGTAATAAGTAATAATGAATAGTGAAGAAGTATTTTGCAAGGCTTTGCCTTGCTATTTTTGTTTAAAGAAGTATGATAAAAGTGAAAGGTGTGTTATTATGAACGAAAGTCCGTTAATGATAAAATCAAAAGAATTTGCACTTGATGTAATAAAAGTGTGTAAGGAATTGAGAATTGTAAAGTGCGAAAGCGCTCTAATAAATCAGTTTTTACGTTCAGGAACAAGTATAGGTGCAAATATCCGAGAGGCTTTTTACGCGCACGGAAAAGCTGATTTTGTCGCAAAGCTACAAATTGCACTTAAAGAGTGTTCTGAAAACGAATATTGGATAGAACTGCTTATAGAAAGCGGATATTATAGTGATAAAGAATTACTTGATAAATGTGTTGAAATAAAACGAATATTAATTGCTTCTATCAATACCGCAAAGGGGAATAAATGATAATTAAAGCTATTACCACATCTGACGAAGTGTAGAACAAAGTGAAAAGTTATGTATGAATTGCTCGTGGAGAGCAGGAATGCCACTGGCAAAGGCTATTTTGTGCGACCTTTCCAAAAAAGAAACGACAATTCTAAATAGAAGATTGTCGTTTTTTATTTATTTTTTCGCTTTTATATTTTTGCTTTTTCTCTTCTCTCAGATTGTTGTTTATGAAGAAAGGTCAGCTTTATTTTTAAAACCCACGCCAATATTTAACCCCCGCATTGCTTTACAATGCGGGGGTTATCTGTTACTTTAATTTTTCAACGTCAGGAATAGCGTCGGTAACGTCTACCTCGACCTTACGCTTATAACAGCTGAATATGCTGTCAAGCTGTTCCTTTTTAAGCTTAGGCGTGATAAGGCTGACTACAGGCACTACAACAAGTCCCGCCAGCATTGTGAGCATACCGATATTTACGGGAGAAGCAAGACTCAGACCGAAAAGCTCGCCTGTGGGCTTTAAAATCATATGTAAAACCGTTGTGCCTACGCCGATAGCAAAGCTTGTGTAAACTGCCGCCTTTGTAACGCCCTTCCAGAAAAGACCGTACATAAAGGGAGCGAGGAAGGCACCTGCCAGCGCACCCCATGAATAACCCATAAGGTCAGAGATGAGAGCGTTCTTGTTAAGGGCGATGATTACTGATAAAGCAAGGAATATAGCAATAAGCGCACGCATAACGAGAAGCTGTTTCTTTTCATCGAGCTTACCCTTCATAGCAGGCTTGATAAGGTCAAGGGTAAGTGTGGAGCTGGAGGTGATTACAAGGGATGATAAGGTGGACATTGATGCGGATAAAACCAGTACTACAACGATGCCTAAAAGAAGCTCGGGAAGGTTTTCCAGCATCTTGGGGATAATTCCGTCGGAGCCTATCTGTGCAAATTCTTCGTTTGTTACGAAGATTCTGCCGAAGCCGCCTAAGAAGTAGCAACCGCCTGCAACAACGATAGCGAATATGGTAGATACGATAGTACCCGTCTTGATGGACTTTTCATCCTTTATAGTATAGAACTTATGTATCATCTGAGGCAGTCCCCACGTACCAAGGGATGTCAGCATAACTACGCCCAGCAGGTTCATCGGATCGGGACCGAAGAAGGAAGCAAAGCCACCGTTTAAGCCAGGTGATGCCGTTCCCTCCGTACTTACCTGGGACAGCTGATTCATAGCTTCTGTAAAGCCACCCTTTGAGTTTAAGGTTGCTAAAATAACTGCCACGATACCGATAAGCATAATGATGCCCTGAACAAAGTCGTTCATAGCCGTAGCCTTGTAGCCGCCGATTATTACGTATACGGCAGTAACGATCGCCATACCTATTACGCATACTGAATAATCCACGTCAAAGGCCATACCGAAAAGTCTTGAAAGGCCGTTGTATACGCTTGCTGTGTAGGGAATCAAGAATGCGAAAACTATAACTGCTGAGATAATCTTCATAGGCTTACTGAAGAATCTCTTTTCAAAGAACTGAGGCATTGTAGCACTCTCAAGATG
Source organism: Ruminiclostridium sp. (assembly GCA_017465545.1). GTDB lineage: Bacteria > Bacillota > Clostridia > Oscillospirales > Ruminococcaceae > Ruminiclostridium_E. Next base: position 6,411 of record JAFTVY010000057.1, on the reverse strand, counting down.
CTTTGACATAACTCTCGTTCTTCTGCCGAGGATCACCCAGGGGAGCAGTGAGCCTATAATTGCGTTGCCTATACCTATCCAGGTGGAGGCTACACCGAAGTTCCAGCCGAATTTACCTGCATAGCCGACGAATATTACCGCTGAAAAGTAGGACGTACCATAAGCGAAGGCTGTAAGCCAGGGACCTACCGAGCGTCCGCCAAGTACGAAGTCGTTTACCGTTGAGGATTTTTTTCTGTAGTAGATACCTATTCCTATTATTGAAAGGATATAGAGTATCAGGATTGCGATTACCATTTCATATTTCCTTCTCTCTGTCAATTTGCCGATTTAAAGCTACGACAGTTTAAAGTTACGCCACTTTAAATCACTAAATCGTATTATACTACATTTCTCCCGTTTTGTCAAGGGAAATTATTCTTTTTGGTTAAAACAATCAAATCTTGACTATATTATATTGCTGTGTTATACTGAAATAAGTAATAACAAGGGAGTGACTTATTATGTTTGAAAGCTGTTACAGAATATATAAAAGCTGTTTTCCCGATTATCCTGTAAGCTATGAAAATTTTTGCGAGATGCTGAATATCAAAAAATCAAAGATCTTCTGCGAAACCGATGAGGACGAGATAGTAGGCTTTGCCATTGCAGGTAGCTGTAATATTGCAGTTGTTGCGGTAGAAAAGGCATACAGAGGAAAAGGCATAGGAAAGAATCTTGTGGGACTTTGCGAGGAATATATCAGAAACAACGGACATAAATCCGTAAAGCTTGGCGTTGGCGACGCAAGTCTTTTTCAGGGTGTACCGACGGATAATGATGGTGACAGCGAGGTTTATAAATTCTTTGAAAAGTGCGGATATAAGCACAGCCACCTGACGTATAATATGGATATAGATACCTACTGCTTTGAGTACGTCGGTCTTGATATACCAAAGCCGGAAAATATCACCTACCGTTTAGCAGGGGATTCCGATAAGGAGGAGCTTTTAAAGGCGGTAGAGCAGGTAGAACCCGACTGGGTGGAATTATATAAGAGCTGTGACGACGACGTTCTTCTTGCCATATGCGACGGTGAAATAGCAGGCTTTGAAATGGTAAACGAATATGGCGGCAATTTCACTAAGGGTGAAAACGTAAAGCACGGCTGTATCGGTTGTGTGGGAACTGTGCCGAAGTTCAGAAAAAGAGGCATCGGTCTTGATATGACCGCCAATGCAGTACAACGTTTAAGAGCGCTGGGCTGTGACAAGGTACAGCTACTGTATCTGGTGCTGGACAAATGGTACGGAAAATTAGGCTTTTATATCACCAGTACACAGTGGATGGGAGAAAAGAAGCTGTAATAAACGGCGTGTCTTGCTGACGTATGCTTGAATTAAACAATATGCACCTCAGAAACTTTCGTTTCTGAGGTGCATTCGTGTTGCTGTTTAAAATTCGGACGCAATATATTTCGGTGCATTGTCTGTAGAATAAAGCCAGCTTTTTATATTTCCTTCCTTTATAAAATAATCCAGCTCCCTTTCTATACAGCTGTCGGGGCAGGAATTGACTATTATCAGCTTTACCTTCATTTTTTCGGGGATTATAGCCTTGATATAGACGCAGGCGTGATCTCCTGCTTTTACTCCCTCCTTAAGCTCGGCAAGTCCTGCAAGATTGGGAGCTAACTCCACGAATATGCCGTAGTCCTCGATAGAGCGGACTATACCCGATACCGTCTCTCCCACACGGAATCTGTCTGCGTTCTCTTCCCACGTCCCCAGCAGCTCCTTATGGGTAAGGCAGATTTTATCCTTGTCCCTGCCCTTTACTACAGCCAGTATATCCTGACCTATGTAAAAGCGGTCGGAGGGGTGGGTTATTCTTGACACCGAAATAGAATCTATAGGTATCATTGACGGAATACCACAGCCTATATCCACAAAGCAACCGAACTGCTCCATATGTGTAACCCTTGCAGGTATTATATCGCCGTTTTTAAGGCAGGAAATATAATTTTCCATAGCGGAAAGCTGTGCCTTTTTTCTTGACAGGGTTACTACGGGCTCGCTGCCGCTTTTGTCAATACCGGTTACGTAAAAGCACACCGGTTTGCTGACACGGGAAATAAGGGCAATATCCCTTGTACTGCCGTCCTCTATTCCTATAGCACCCTCGTTTCTTGGTATAACTCCCTTTGCGAAGGGGATATCCACCAAAAGATCGTGCTGTGTATCACACATAAGGCAGGGAGCTTCAAGTATTATATTCTCCCGCATTGCCGTTTCAAGATTATGAAGGGCGGACAGATAGTATCTGTTCTGTCTTGTGGCTATAATTCTGCCCTCCGGTAAGTATTCCGTCATCTGACTACCATTCCTTCCTCGGTGCTTCCGATTATTTTTTATTAATATCTATGAAAATTATTCTGCTGATATACATAGAATTTTTCTGCCATCTTTTCAAAAAAGGTTAAAAGTTATGTGAAAACTCGCTGTTTTCTGTTGATTTTACCGTTTATTTCTGTTAAAATTAGATTATATATACAAGGCAATCCGAAATTTTTATCATACAGGAGAAATTATGGACTCATTAGTAAAAAGACTCATATGTCTGGGCGTTGTTGTAGCTATAGGTATCACAGGTGCAATAGGCTATAAGGCTTTTCTGGCAAACGAGGAGGATCTCCCCGTGCTGGCTCCGTTAAAGCCTGAGACCACCGTACCTGAGGATGGCACCGTACCCTTGTCCCAGGATATTTCCTTCTCCCATAACGCTACCTTCTATGAGGAAAACATTATGGTAGAGATGAAGGCGGCTGAAAAGGGCGCTGTGATATACTATACCACAGACGGCTCCGTGCCTACGGCAAAGTCAAAGAAATACACAGAGCCTGTTCTTGTAAAGTCGGGCAGTACGGTAAGCGCTACCACCATAAAGGCTATCACGGTAAGCGAGGAAAAGACCTCTCCCGTTGTTACAAAGAGCTACGTAACGGGAGCGGACGTTTTTGAACGCTTTGATGACAGCACCTACGTATTTGTACTTTCGGCTGATCCCTACGATTTATACGATTACGAAAACGGAATCTGCGTAGAAGGTAAAATAAGAGACGAATGGCTCGAAAAAGAATATGACGGCAAGAGCGAGATAAAGCCTACCGATCCCGCAAACTGGAATCAGGACGGTATGGCAGGTGAAAGACCTATGTACGTAGAGGTCTATGACAGCAAGGGCAATACCCTGCTTCAGCAGGCGGTAGGAGCAAGGGTAGCAGGTGCGTATTCAAGAGCTACACCGCAGAAATCCTTCAAGCTGATTGCCCGCACAATGTACACTCCCGAGGACGGAATGTTCAAGTTCAACTTCTTCAACGATGCCACCGACGCCGACGGAATGTTACTCACAAAGTATGACAGAATAACTCTCCGTAACGGTGCAAACGACAGAGAATTCGCAGGCGTCAGAGATGAGCTTTCAGCAGATCTTGCCAAGCAGTCGGGCTATCTTGACGTGCAGGCAACCCAGCCTGCGGCGGTATTCTTAAACGGCAAATATTACGGCTTTGCGTGGCTTCACCAGAATTTCTGCAAGGGATATTTAGAAACCCGTTACGGCGGCAATAAGGATAATTTCCAGATTGTCGGCAAGGCAGAGGGCGACATTGACGAAGAAAACGCTCCCGGTGCGGCAGAGGACTACAACAAGATGCTGGCGCTTGCCGAAGAGGGGCTGACCGACGATAAGAAATTCGAAGAGTTCTGCTCTATGGTGGATATAGATAACTATATGCGCTATCTTGCAATCCAGCTCTTTATCGATAACCGTGACTGGCCCGGCAACAACTACAAGGCGTGGCGCTACGTAGCAAGCGAGGGGGAAGAGGTAACCAGCGAGTATCTTGACGGCAAATGGCGTTATCTCTTATTCGATGCGGAATTTGCCTGGGGACTCTATTCCGACGGCTTCAGAAATGCAACTCTTACAAAGATCATAAATGGCACACATCCCGCAGGCGGCTCGGTGCTTGTAAAATCTCTTATGGAAAGACCTGATATGAGAGAAAAGCTTGCAAATAATATCTGCGATCTTATCTGCGGTGCTTTTACCCATGAAAATATCATAGCTACTCTCGACAGACTGCTTGAAGAAAGCGACAAGGAGCAGTTCTATGCTCTCGATAACAAGATAACAAGCGAATGGGCAAACCGTGGTACCTTTGAAAACAGCCGTAAGGAAATAAGACAGTTCGCCCAGCTCAGAGCCAACGTTATAACCAACGATTTAGTAAAGGTATGCGGCATTGAAAAGGTAACCTACAAAATAAATCTTGTGGGCGCACCCGGACTTAAGACTATGCTCAATACCCAGTCCTGCCTTAATGCCGGCAGCGTATGGGGCGACTATTATACCGCTTTTTCCGTGCCCGTAACAGCCTACAGCTACAGCGGATACGAATTCGACTACTGGGAAGTAAACGGTGAAAAGATAGAGGGCAAGGAGCTTATCATCACAAGCGAAATGGCAAAGGATGGCGAAGTAAACGTAAGAGCCTTTTCTAAAAAGACGGTAGCAGGCGCACCCCTTTACATAAGCGAGATATATACCTCAGGCGACGCTGACTGGCTGGAATTATACAACCCCAACGATACGGCGGTTTCCACAAAGGATATGTATTTATCCGATGACGAAGGTGTTCTTAACAAGTGGAAGATACCCACAGTAAGCGTTCAGCCTCATTCCGTTCTTACGGTAGTATGCAAGAACAACAAGGATTCCTCCTCACTCTTAAAGGTCCAGGCAAACTTCAACCTGAAATCAGGAGAGATAATCACCCTTTCCGACGGTACGGGCGTGATAATAGCCAAGGCGGCGGTAATCGACTGCGAAGAGGGTAAATCTCAGGTAAGACAGCCTGACGGAAGCTATAAGGAAGGCTACGCCTCAATGGACAGCCATAAGGAATAAAATATGCTGAGTAAAATTACGAGCGAAAATTTCGACAACTTTTACAATATTCTGTATGATAGCTTTCCCAAAAACGAGCTACGCCCCAAAGGGAATATGCAAAGGACTATGGAAAATGAAAAATATATCCTCCTGTCCTTTTGCGAAGAGAACAGAATAATCGGCGGCACGGCAATCTGGCGGCTTACGGATTTTATATTTATAGAATATCTTGCGGTTGATAAGGCTTTCAGAAACAAGGGAACGGGAGCGGAAATATTAAAGGAGCTTAAAGCTCTGTATAATCTCCCCCTTGTCCTTGAAGCAGAACCGCCTGAAACCGATATGGCGAAACGTAGGATAGGTTTTTATCAGAGAAATGGATTTTTCTTAAATACCTACCCTTACGAACAGCCTGCTTATTCAGAAAAGCAGGCTGCTGTACCGCTTGTGATAATGACGTCGGAAGGTTATATAAACCCTGAAAGGTTTACAGAAGTAAAAAGAGCCATATATAAAGAGGTTTACAACAAGGACATATAACGAAAAAGCCGTCGGATGATTCCGACGGCTTTATAAATCGAGGTATTATGATAAGAAAATTAGAAGTAAACGGCAGAATAATAGAATACGAGCTGACACGGAAAAAGGTAAAGAATATAAATATGCGGATCGGTGCAGAAAGTGTCATAAAGGTTTCTGCAAGTAATCGTGCCACTATAGAAATGATAGAAAAGGCACTTATAAAAAATGCCGGCTACATTTTTAAAGCGCAGGAGAAAATCAAAAAGGCAAAGGAAAAGGAGCCTGCTCCCTTACAGTATACTGACAAGGAGTCTGTTGTCATATTCGGAGAGAAATATATTCTCAGAATATTACCGGGAAATAATAAGGTATTCTGCGACAGCCAGTGGCTTATGGTCTTTGCCAGGGACGTAAACGACAGAGAGCTTATAGAAGGACTGTGCGAAAAATATCTGCGGAAATTAGTGACTGAAAAAATCACTGAGTGGTTGAAGGAGATTTTTCCGCTGTTTGCAGGTTATAATATAGCCTATCCCGAAATCTGCTTCAGAAAGATGAAGGCAAGATGGGGTAGCTGTCATTCAAATAAAGGCAAGGTTATTTTCAGTACGGAGCTTGTACACAAAAGCGAAGACTTCTGCCGCTACGTGATAGTGCATGAGCTGTCTCATTTTGTACATCCCAACCATTCCGCCGCATTTTACAGACTGGTGGAAGAAATTATGCCCGATTATAAATTGAAATCTGCGGAGCAGATTTCAAAGTGATATCGTGCCGTTGGCACGGTTATATCGAAACCTTCGGCTTCGGTGATATCAAATCCTTCGGATTTGGTGATATCGCTCCTTTGGAGCGGTTATGGTATCAATTGCCGAAGGCAATTGATGGATTTGAAAAGCGTTTAAATTGAAATTTGTCGCTCCGCTTGGGGTTATTGTAGCCCCCAACCCCCAG